>DASYEE010000069.1:0-34012 GCA_036499165.1 Galbitalea sp.
CGCCCTTCACTCGGGGCACTGGGCCATCGATGCGCGCGTCGGCGGTACCGGCAAAGCCGTCGGTCGCGTTTCGACCGCGATCGTGCGGTTCGCCGACAACATCACCGACGACGAGATCGACGCATACATCGCAACCGGAGAACCGCTCGAAGTCGCCGGTGCTTTCACGATCGACAGCCTGGGCGGCGCTTTCATATCCGAGGTGCGCGGCGATCCGCACGCCGTGGTCGGGCTCTCGCTCGCGCTGACGCGCGAGCTGCTGCTCGAATTCGGGGTCGCATGGCCGAGCCTGTGGAACCGAGCGGTTTAGGGCGGATCCCTGCCGCGCAGACGCCCGTGTTGTAGGCATTCTGCGGCGTCTCGGCATCCTTTTTGTTCCGTACGGCCAAAAGGCCGACCCGATTCGCCCAATAGGCTGGGTGACTATGGCTCGTATCACCAAGGTTCTGATCGCCAATCGTGGAGAGATCGCGGTGCGGGTCATCCGCGCAGCACGAGACAGCGGCATCGCCTCTGTCGCCGTCTACGCCGACCAGGACAGGGATGCCCGGCACGTCAAGCTCGCGGATGAGGCGTACGCCCTCGAGGGCACGACCAGCGCAGACACCTACCTCGTGATCGACAAGATCCTCTCCGTCGCCCGGCGCTCCGGCGCCAATGCCGTTCACCCCGGCTACGGGTTCCTGGCCGAGAACGCGGAGTTCGCACGGGCCGTCATCGCTGCCGGGATCATCTGGATCGGTCCGTCACCGGAGGCGATCGAGAAGCTCGGAGACAAGGTCTCAGCACGTCACATCGCCGAGAAGGTCGGCGCACCGCTGGCGCCCGGCACGCTGAACCCGGTCTCCGGCGCAGAAGAGGTGCTCGACTTCGTCGACATTTACGGCTTGCCGGTCGCCATCAAGGCGGCGTTCGGCGGCGGCGGTCGCGGTCTGAAGGTCGCCCGCACGCGAGAAGAAGTGCCGGAGCTGTTCGAGAGCGCGACGCGGGAAGCCATCGCGGCATTCGGCCGCGGCGAGTGCTTCGTCGAGAAGTACCTCGATGAGCCTCGGCACGTCGAAACCCAGTGCCTCGCCGACTCGCACGGAAACGTCGTCGTGATCTCGACGCGCGACTGTTCACTGCAGCGCCGTCACCAGAAGCTCGTCGAAGAGGCGCCGGCGCCCTTCCTCTCTGCCGAGCAGAACGCGTCGCTCTATACCTCGTCGAAGGCCATCCTGAAAGAGGTCGGGTACGTCGGAGCCGGGACATGCGAGTTCCTGGTCGCGAAGGACGGCACCATCTCGTTCCTCGAGGTCAACACGCGACTGCAGGTCGAGCATCCCGTCTCCGAGGAGGTAACGGGCATCGACCTGGTGCGCGAGCAGTTCCGGATCGCCGAGGGTGGCGTGCTCGAATACGCAGACCCGGAGCCCAAGGGGCACTCGTTCGAGTTCCGCATCAACGGTGAGGATGCCGGCCTGAACTTCCTGCCGTCGCCCGGCCCGGTGCACACGCTGCGCCTTCCCGGCGGCCCCGGCGTTCGCGTCGACAGCGGCGTGACCACCGGCGACGTCATCACCGGGGCATTCGACTCACTGCTGGCCAAACTCATCGTCACGGGCTCCAGCCGCGAGGACGCCCTCGAGCGCTCGCGCCGCGCGCTCGACGAGTTCGAGGTCACCGGACTCCCCACCGTCTTGCCCTTCCACCGCAAGATCGTGCGTGACCCGGCCTTCACCTCGTCACCGTTCCGCATCTACACGCGCTGGATCGAGACCGAGTTCGACAACGACATCGAGCCGTGGAGCGGTGAACTCGAGCACGACACCGCTGGCGCGTCGCCGAGACACAAGGTCGTTGTCGAGGTCGAAGGCAAGCGCATCGCCGTTTCGCTGCCATCGCGGCTGCTTCCGGCATCCGGAAACCTCGCCAACACGCCGGCGCCCCGCCGCCGCGGCGGTTCGAGCGTCAGCACCATCACGGGCGACTCCGTGAAGGCGCCGATGCAGGCCACCGTCGTGAAGCTCGCCGTCGCCGAGGGCGATCGCGTCGTCAAGGGCGACCTGCTGCTCGTCCTCGAGGCGATGAAGATGGAGCAGCCGATCGTCGCGCACAAGGATGGCGTGGTCACCGACCTCAATGCCGCCGTCGGTGCGACCGTGTCATCCGGCCACGCACTGCTCTCGGTCGCCGACTAGCCCGCCGCCGCGGGAAGGGTCAGTTGACGATGTGCATTGCGCGGGCGGCATCCGTGATGCTGCCGGTCAGCGACGGGTAGACCGAGAACGCGCTGGCCAGCTGGTCGACCGTGAGCCGGTGCTCCACCGCGAGCGCGATCGGCAGGATGAGCTCGGATGCCCTGGGTGCGACGATCACGCCGCCAATGACCGTGCCGGAGCCGGTTCGGGCGAATAGCTTAACGAAGCCGTCCTTCAGGCCGATCATCTTGGCCCTCGGGTTTGAGGCGAGCGGCAGTTTGTAGATCTCGCCCTGGGCGATTCCGTCCTCGATCTGCTTCTGGGTCCAGCCGACGGTCGCGATCTCGGGGTTCGTGAAGATGTTGGATGTGATGTTGCGAAGCTCGGTCGGCTGCACGGCATCCCCCATGGCGTGGAAGACGGCGGTGCGCCCCTGCATGGATGCGACGGAGGCGAGCGGCAGGAAGTCGCTGCAGTCGCCGGCGGCATAGATCGACGGCACGGACGTGCGTGCGACGCGATTGACGCGAATGTGACCGCTCTCGGTGAGCTGGACGCCCGCCTCCTCGAGCCCGATGTCCTGCGTGTTGGGGATTGAGCCGACCGCGAGGAGGCAGTGCGAGCCCTCGACCGTGCGGCCGTCTGCGAGCGTCGCGATGACGCCGTCCTTCGTGCGCTTGACCGAATCCGCTCGGCTCTTGGAGAGCACCGTCATGCCGTTGCGGGTGAAAACGTCCTCGATCACCCCGGCCGCATCCGCGTCCTCGTTCGGAAGCACCTGGTCTCGGCTCGAGATGAGCGTGACCTTCGATCCCAGGTACATGTAGGCGGAGGCGAACTCCGCGCCCGTCACGCCCGACCCGACGACGATGAGGTGCTCTGGCGCCTGCTCGAGCGTGTAGAGCTGGGTCCAGGTGAGAATTCGCTCGCCGTCCGGCATGGCCGTCTTCAGCATGCGAGGGCGCGCGCCGGTCGAGACGACGATCGTGTCTGCGTCGATCTGGTCGAAGTCCGTTCCACGGCCGGAGCCCTTGCCGGTCGAGACGACCACGCGGCCGGGTCCGTCGAGACGGCCCTCGCCCTGCACGATGCGCACACCAGACTTGATCAGCTGCGATTTCATGTCCTCGGACTGCTGGCGCGCGAGCCGCAGGAGACGCTCGTTGACCGCGGCGAAGTTGACCGTGACCTCGGGCCGCGTCGGCCTGCCGTTCTCGCCACGAACGAAGAATTGCACCCCGAGGTCCGCGGCCTCACCGATCGAACTCGTGGCCTCAGCCGTCGCGATCAGGGTCTTGGATGGCACGACATCGGTCAGCACAGCGGATCCGCCGACTCCGGTGCGCTCGACAACGGTGACCTCCGCCCCAAGCTGGGCACCGGTCAGCGCAGCCTCGTATCCGCCCGGGCCGCCCCCGAGGATGGCGATGCGTTGCTTGCGCTCGAATTCATAGGACATGCAGCAATTCTTGCTCGTATGGGGACGCCCACAAAACCCACCGCCAAACCACAGGGAAACCCGCCAGAAACCGCCGGAAAACAGGGGCGGCGGGATGCGCCAACCCTTTAGTGTTGAGGAATGTCACAGTCGATAACTGACCACGCCGCGCATCCCCTCGACGATCCAGATGTCGACCCATTCGACATCGCTCGCCAGGCGGCGGAGCAGATCGCCGAGCGCACAGGCGTCGCATCTCACGACATCGCACTCACTCTCGGAAGCGGCTGGGGCAAGGCTGCGGACCTGATCGGAAAGACCACCGCGACGGTGCCTGCCGCAGAGATCATCGGCTTCTCGAAGCCTGCGCTCGCCGGCCACCTCGGCACACTGCGCTCGATCGAGCTGCCGAACGGTAAGCGCGCACTCGTGATCGGCGCGCGGACCCACTTCTACGAGGGCCACGGCGTGCGGCGCGTGGTGCACAGTGTGCGAACGGCGGCCGCGACGGGTGTCAAGACCATGATCCTCACGAACGGTGCAGGCGGCATCCGCGAGAGCTGGAAGCCAGGATCGCCCGTGCTGATCAGCGACCACATCAACCTGACCGGCGCATCGCCGCTCGAAGGCGCAACGTTCATCGACCTGACGGATCTCTACTCCGCCAGGCTGCGCGACGTGGCCCGCGGAGTCGAGCCGAGCCTCGACGAAGGCGTGTACTGCCAGTTCCGGGGTCCCCAGTACGAGACGCCGGCCGAGGTGCAGATGGCGAAGTCCTTCGGCGGCCACATCGTCGGCATGTCGACCGCGCTGGAGGCGATCGCGGCCCGCCAGGCGGGCATGGAGATCCTCGGAATGTCACTCATCACGAACCTCGCGGCGGGGATCCAGAAGACCCCGCTCAGCCACGCAGAGGTGCTGGAGGCTGGCCAGAACGCCGAAGCGGTGATCGGCGCCCTGCTGGCTCGCATCGTGGAGAAGCTGTAGTGGCGGCCGAGCAGCCGAGCGCTGCCGAGCTTGCCGCGCTGGTCGCGACCGCCAGCGCCTGGCGTGACCAGGATCCGGATGGCGAGACGCGCGCGGAACTCGATGACCTGATCGGCCGCGCTGAGGCCGGGGATCCGGGCGCAACAGCCGAGCTTTCCGATCGCTTCATCGCCCGCCTCGAATTCGGCACCGCCGGGCTGCGTGGCGCGCTCGGCGCCGGGTCCAACCGGATGAACCGTGTGCTCGTCTCGCAGGCTGCGGCCGGACTCGCGGCGTTCCTCGTGGCGCGCGAGACCCATCCGAGTGCCGTCATCGGCTACGACGGGCGCAAGAATTCGCGTGTCTTTGCAGAAGACACGGCCGAACTCCTCGCCGGCGCGGGTGTGCGCGCCATCCTGCTCCCCCGATTGCTCCCGACGCCGGTCCTCGCATTCGCCGTGCGGCACCTGGATTCGAGCGCAGGCGTCATGGTGACCGCCAGCCACAACCCGGCCGCTGACAACGGCTACAAGGTGTACCTGGGCGGCCTCGACGCCGGTTCGCAGATCGTGCCGCCATCGGACGGCGAAATCGCGGCGGAGATCGAGACGGTGGCGGCCGGCGACATCCGCTCGCTCCCCCGCTCACACGCCTACGAAATTGCCGGCGAGGATGTCATCGACGCCTACATCGAGCAGACCGCGGGCCTCGCCAGCCGTTCGCGCGCCGCCTGGACGGGCGGCCACGCTCCGGCCCGCGTGAAGGTCGTGTACACGGCAATGCACGGAGTGGGATGGGAGACGGCCCAGCGCGTGTTCGAGAAGGCGGGCTTCTCGGAGCCGATCGTCGTTGCGGAGCAGATCGCGCCCGACGCCGCATTCCCGACCGTCGCGTTCCCGAACCCGGAAGAGCCGGGCGCTCTCGACCTCTCGTTCGCTCTCGCCGCACGTGAGGAGGCTGAGCTCGTGATCGCGAACGACCCGGACGCCGACCGGCTCGCCATCGGCATCCCCACGGAAGAAGGCTGGCGCCGTCTCTCCGGCAATGAGGTCGGCTGGCTGCTCGGCTGGCGCGTCGCCGACCGGCTGGCCGTCGCACCGGATGCCGTAACCGACAGAGCCGGAACCCTCGTCAACTCGCTCGTGTCGAGCCCCGCTCTCGCAGCCGTTGCCCGGTTCTACCACCTCGAGCACACGGAAACCCTGACCGGATTCAAGTGGATCTCTCGCGCCCCGGGCCTCGCCTACGGCTACGAAGAGGCACTCGGCTACCTCGTCGACCCGCACATCATCCGTGACAAAGACGGCATCTCGGCCGCCGTCGAGATTCTCTCCCTCGTTGCCGAGTTGAAGGAGCGTGGCAAGACCCTGGCTGATCACGCCGACGACTTCGCCGCCAGGTTCGGCGCGTTCGCGTCATCCCAGATCTCGCTGCGGGTGAGCGACCTCTCCGAGATCCCTCGCCTCATGAGGCGACTGCGCGACCAGCCACCCGCGCACGTCGGCGGCGTCGCGGTCGAGTCGATCGATGACTTCATCGAAGGGTTCGGGGCGTTCCCGCCGAACGATATCCTGCGGATCTGGACTGCTGACGGCTCGCGCGTGATCGTGCGCCCGAGCGGGACTGAGCCGAAGCTGAAGGTGTACATCGACGCATCCAGCGAGGCTGGCGATGCCCGCGAACGCCAGCTGACAGCAGCGGCAAAGGTCGCGGTTCTCGACTCCGGCATGCGCCAGCTGCTCGCCTAACCCTGCGCGCGAAGCATCAGCCGAGACGGGACGAGTCAGCCGAGGGCGGCCTCGAGCTTGCGGGTGAGTTCCGCCGTGTCGAAGTAGTTCTCGACGATGATGACATCCGCGTTGGTCTTGCCGATGGCGTCCACGAATTCCGGGCTGGTCAGGATCACCTGGGCGTTGGCCGCGTCGTGGTCAAGTGACCCGAGGTGGGCAGCGGTGACGTCGGCCTCGATGCCGAGGCGACCGAGGACCCGCTCGGTGTTGACCTTCAGGATTCCGCTGGAGCCGATGCCCGCCCCGCAGATAGCGACGATCTTCATGACATCTCCATTATGCGCAGCACGTCGGCCGCTGTCGTGGCTGCGGCGAGGTCCTCGACCGCGGTCGAGTCGTTGAAAATGTTCGCAAGCTCGGCGACGAGGGCGATGTGGGCGTCCCCCGATGGAACAGCGAGTGCCAGCACCACGCGCACCGGATCGTTGTATGGATGCCCGAAATTGACGGGCGTCGCGAGAGTGACGACCGCGAGACCGTCCGTCAACACCTCTGGCCCTGGCCGTGCGTGGGCCAGGGCAAGGCCAGGAGCGATCACGACGTACGGGCCGTGTTCCTCGATCATCCGCACCATCTCGTCCGCGTACGCCGGCTCGGCGATGCCGGCGGCGGTCAACGCGGCGCCCGCGACGCGAACGGCATCCCGCCAGTCGTCGGCTTCGGCACCGAGAACTATCGCTTCAGCGGAAAGCTGGGGCAACGGCATTCAGGCTCGCCCAAACCCTTCGGAGATCTGCACGGCCAGGTCTTCGCGGTCTTCGAGCGAGAGGAAGGCCGCGGATGCCGCATTCAACTGGAACACCTCGAGATCGGCCAGGTCGTACCCGAACGTCTCGGCGAGCAGCGCGAGTTCACGGCTGAGGGTCGTGTTGCTCATCTGTCGGTTGTCTGTGTTGACGGTGACGTTGAAGCCGAGCTGGTAGAGCAGGTCGAACGGGTGGTCGACCATGTCGTCGCCCCACTGCGCTATCGCACCCGTCTGCAGGTTGGATGACGGACTCGTCTCGAGCGCGATCTCACGGTCTTTCACCCACTGGGCGATCGGGCCGAGCGTCACGAACGTACTCTCGTCATCCTCGCGCTCAGTGCGGATGTCTTCCGCAATGCGTACACCGTGGCCGAGTCGCATCGCCCGACCATCGAACAGCGCGCTCTCGATGCTTGCGAGGCCCGCTGCTTCGCCGGCGTGCACGGTGCGCGGCATGTACTCGCGGGCCAGGTAGTCGAACGCCTCGGCCAGGTTCGATGGCGGAAAGCCGTCCTCCGGGCCCGCGATGTCGAAGCCGACGACGCCGCTCTCGCGATGACGCACGGCCAGCTGGGCGATTTCGAGCCCACGGTCGAGGTGGCGCATGGCGCTGACGAGCTGGCCGACCCGGATGCTGCCGCCGGCCGAGCGGATGTCTGACACCCCGGCGTCGAGGCCCTCCTGCACGGCCTCAACGACCTCGTCAAGTGACAGGCCGCCGGTCAGGTGCTGCTCTGGAGCCCAGCGGATCTCGCCGTATACGACGCCGTCCGCACCGAGGTCCTGCACGAATTCGCGCGCGACACGGGCCAGCCCCTGGCGCGTCTGCATGACAGCGATCGTGAGATCGAAGGTCTTCAGGTACTCGACGAGCGAGCCGGAGTCGCTCTTGTCCGCGAACCAGCGCTGCAGCGACTCCGCGTCGTCGGCCGGCACTTCGAGCCCGATCTCATCGGCCAGTTCGAGGATCGTCTCTGGCCGCAGACCGCCGTCGAGGTGGTCGTGCAACGACACCTTCGGGAGGTTCGTGATGTTGGCGCCGCCGCCAGGAAGCAGGTAGTCCGATGGGGGTGTCGTCATGCGTTAAATCTACTAGTGCGATGCTGGGTTTCGACCGGGCCGAAAGGCCCGCACCGTGAGCCCGGCGATGGCGACCAGCGTCACAGCGCCCGAGATGCGCCGAAACGGGTTGACCCCGCGCAAGAGCTCGTCTGCGGCCCACCACGCGAGCGAGAGCACCGCCACTTCGCCCGCGATCTCGCGTGCCTGCGTCTGCTTCGGCAGCAGCACACCGACCACCGTGGATGCCTGGAACAGCTTCTGCGAGCGGTTCGCCGGTCGCCCGATCGTGATTTTGCCGGTCTTGCGGCTGCGGAACATCCAGTCTGCGAAGGTCACAGTGCAAGCCTCGCAGGTTTTTGGGTGGTTCAGTCGACTCGTCCGGCGATCAACGGGCCGCCGGTCTTGATCTCGTCGCCCGTGTCTCCGATCCGGTTTGCGCCATCGAGCGCCTCGAGCGCGCGCTCGAATCGGGCCGGCTCGTCGGTGTGCATGGTGAACAGCGGCTGGCCTTCTTTCACGGTGTCGCCGGGCTTCGCGTGCAGGTCGATGCCGGCGGCGTGCAGCACCGGGTCCTGTTTGCGCGCGCGACCCGCACCGAGGCGCCAGGCCGCGATGCCGAATGGCAGGGCCTCCTGCTCGACGAGCACGCCGGAGCGCTGCGCGGTGACGACCTGGCTCTCATTCGGGGTCGGAAGCGCGGCATCCGGGTCTCCACCCTGCGAGGCGATCATCGCTCGCCAGGTGTCCATCGCGCGTCCGTCGCTGAGGGCGGCCTCGACGTCGGCGTCGGGCTGACCGGCCAGCGCCAGCATCTCGCGGGCGAGCGCTACCGTCAGCTCCACGACATCCGCGGGTCCGCCGCCCGCCAGCACCTCGACCGACTCGCGCACCTCGTTCGCGTTGCCGATGGCGAGTCCTAGCGGCACGTTCATGTTCGTGAGCAGCGCGACCGTTGCGACTCCGGCATCATTTCCGAGGCGCACCATCGTCTCCGCCAGCTCCCGGCTGCGCGCGGGGTCTTGCATGAACGCGCCGGAGCCGAACTTCACATCGAGCACCAGCGACGCTGTGCCCTCCGCGATCTTCTTGCTCATGATCGACGATGCGATGAGCGGAATCGCCTCAACGGTGCCCGTGATGTCGCGCAGCGCATACAGCTTGCCGTCCGCCGGGGCGAGGTCTGCGCTCGCGGCGCACACGACGGCGCCGACGGAATCGAGCTGCGCGTAGAACTCCTCGTTACTAAGCGCTGCGCGCCAGCCCGGGATGCTCTCGAGCTTGTCGAGGGTGCCGCCGGTGTGACCGAGGCCGCGGCCCGAGAGTTGGGGAACGGCGACGCCGAAGGATGCAACGAGCGGCGCGAGCGGAAGGGTGATCTTGTCGCCGACACCACCCGTTGAGTGCTTGTCCGTCGTCTTCTTCTGCAGGTGCGAGAAGTCGAGGCGATCACCGCTTGCCACCATGGCGAGCGTCATGTCGCGGATCTCCGAGCGCTCCATGCCGTTCAGGAAGATCGCCATGGTCATGGCAGACATCTGCTCATCCGCGATGTAGCCGCGCGTGTATGCGTCGATCATCCAGTTGACCTGGGCTGTTGACAAGACGCCGCCGTCGCGCTTGGTGTGGATCAGGTCGACGACGTCGAAGGGCTCGATGGCCATTGGCATTTCTTTCTGTGGCGGTGCGAAGTGAATCGGGGGTGATCAGGAGCCGGCGTACGCCTCGAGCGTGCGCGGGCCGAACGCATCCGGGATTACCTGGTCGATGGTGCGAATCCCGGAGACGGTCTCGAGCAGCATCCCGGGGGCCGAGTGTTCGTACAGCAGCTGGCGGCAACGACCGCACGGCATGAGCGCTCCCCCGTTGCCGTCGACGCAGGTGAAGGCGACGAGCCTGCCGCCGCCGGTCATCTGCAGCGCCGAGACGAGCGTGCACTCGGCGCAGAGCGAGAGGCCATACGAGGCGTTCTCGACGTTGCAGCCGGAGATGATCCTGCCGTCGTCGACGATGGCGGCAACTCCTACCGGGAAGTTGGAGTACGGCGCGTATGCGTGGCCCATGGCCTCGACGGCGACCTCGCGCAGCGCATCCCAGTCGATGCTGGATGCGACGCCGGGCCCGTCGATGGAGTCGTTGGTCATGATCGCTTCCCTATGACTTGATGTACGGACGACCGGCCGCTGCCGGCCCGCGAACGTGCCCGACGAGACCCGCAACGGCGAAAATCGTGACGAGGTACGGCAGCATCAGCAGGAAGTCGCTGGGGATCGGCGAGCCGAGCTGGGCAAGCTGGTACTGCAGCTCTGTGCAGAATCCGAACAGCACGGCGGCAAGCGTCGCACGAATCGGGTTCCAGCGACCGAAGATCACCGCTGCGAGCGCGATATACCCGTCGCCGCTGGTCATGTTCGTTGTGAACCCGAGTCCGGAGCCGAGGGTGAAGAACACACCGCCGAGGCCGGCGATCGCCCCGGCGATGGAGACGGTCCAGAATCGGGTGCGTCGCACGTTGATGCCGACGGTGTCTGCAGCCTGCGGATGCTCGCCGACAGCCCGCACCCGGAGTCCCCAGCGCGTGTAGAACAGCGCGTAGAAGACGCCCGCGACGGCGAGGTACATGAGGTAAACGACGATCGTCTGGTCGAACAGCGCCGGCCCGATGAGCGGGATCTGGCTCAGCAGCGGGATCGCGATCGGATCGAAGTGCGGCGGCGTGTTGAACAGGGCCGTGTTGCTGTTCAGAACGGTGGAATACAGGAAGCTCGTGAGCCCGAGCACCAGGCCGCTCAGGACGACACCGACGATCACCTGGTCGACGAAATACTTGATCGAGAACGCGGCGAGCACGAATGCCACGAGCATTCCGGCGACCATGGCCGAGATCACGCCAGCGGCCAGCGATTTGGTGATGGATGCGACGACGGCGGACACGAAAGCGCCCGCGAGCAGCTGCCCCTCGATCGCGACATTGACGACGCCGACGCGCTCCGTCACGACGCCACCGAGCGCACCGAAGATGAACGGGATCGACAGGCCAACGGTGCCGGCAAGCAGCACAGCGATGGGGAGGCCGTCGCTGCCAGAGGTAGCCCAACCGAGGAATCCGATCACGAGCACCAGCGAGAAGATCGCCAGGTACCAGAGCGGGGTCTTCTGCTTGCGGGATGCCCACCAGACGCTGCCGCCCGCCATCAGGACGGCGATGACAGCCACGATGATGCCGAGCACGCGCGAGCTGAGCGCGAGGTTCGGCAGCTGGATCGCGCCCTTGTCGGTGTTGCTCAGGATGAACGTTGCCTGCCCGCTCCGCCCGAAGACGATGAACAGCAGAATCGCGATTACAGCGAACACTCCGAGGACGATCGGGACACGCCAGCTCCGCGCGAGGGCCGAGCCGACGGCTGGTCTCTCGATCGTGGGAGCGGCTTCGACGGCGGTCATTTTGCAACCGCCTCCTTCCTGATTTGGCGCGGGCCGGGTTTGCGCTTAGCGCCGGGAGCCGGAAGACGGAAGATCGCACGCACGAGCGGCGGCGCGGCGATGAAGAGCACGACGACGGCCTGGAGCACCGTCACGATGTTGATGTCGACGTTGTTCGCTGCCTGCATGGCGTAGCCACCGGCATCCACGATTCCGAACAGGATGCCGGCGGCGAAGACACCCCACGGTCGGGAGCGACCGAGCAGCGCGACGGTGATCGCGTTGAAGCCGATGCCGGCATCGAACCCGTCCGTGATGCCACCGCCGCCCTGCCCGAGCGTCTGGTATGCGCCCGCAAGGCCGACCAGTGCGCCGGAGATGATGAAGACGTAGACGATGACCCGGTTGACGTTCATGCCTGCAACTCGCGCGGCCTTGGGATTCTCGCCGATGGCGCGGAACTTGAACCCGAGGCTCGAGCGGTTGAGCAGCCACCAGCAGTAGATGGTCGCCGCGATGGCGAGTACGAAGCCGAAGTTGACCCCGTACTGCGGGCCGAACAGCGGGAACAGGAGCGCGGTCGAGAGGATATCCGCGCTCTTCGGCTGCGCAGAGCCCGGCGCCTGGAGCACGGGAGTCTGGAGCAGGTAGTCGATCAGGTAGATCGCGACGTAGTTCAGCATGATGGTCACGATGACCTCGTGCGCGCCGGTCCTCGCCTTCAGGATGCCGACGATGAATGCCCACAGAGCCCCGCCGAGCAGGCCGAATGCGACGGCGACCAGCAGGTGGATGCCGAATGGCAGGTGCCAGTTGATGCCGATCCAGCCTGCAGCGGCGCCACCGATCAGCACCATGCCCTGGCCACCGATGTTGAACAGGCCCGCGCGGAAGGCGACCGCGATGCCAAGGCCCGCGGCGATCAGCGGCGTTGCGAACGAGAGGCTCGACAGCAGCGGCATGATGCCGGTCGCGAAGTCCGGCGCCGTGAAGTCGTAGACGCCGCCCTGGAACAGCGAAGCGTATGCACCGCCGACGGCCTGGCCGATCGCGATGAACGTGTCTGAGGGCCGCCCGAAGAAGTAGGCGGCTGCCGCCTGCACCTGCGCGTTGGTCGCTGCGATCAGGACGCCGCTGATCACCAGCGATATCACGACGGCGAGAACCGTGAGCAACCCGCTCGATGCGAGGATCTGCCTCAGGGCATCGCTGAAGCGGTTCGACGCGGGGCCAGCGTCACCCTGGACACCGGCATGATGCGGGGACTCCGGAGCCGTGTCAGCCTCGGCTGCGACAGCCTCAGTCGCCGCGTTCTCCACTCCCGTGTCTGCCAGTGTCGGGATGCCTGGCCTGCCCTCGTTGTCCTCGCCGAGCTCGCCCGAAGCGTTCTGCGGTGGCAGGTCGCTCATGCGGCGAGCTCCGTCCCGGCGGGCATTTCGCCCGCCATCATGAGGCCGAGCGTCTCGCGAGAGGTGGTCCCCGGAACAATCCCGACGATCGATCCGCGGTACATCACGGCAATACGGTCAGCGAGCGCGACGACCTCGTCGAGCTCGGTGGAGATGACGATGACGGGGATACCCGTGTCGCGCGCCGCGACGATCTGTTCGTGAACGAACTCGATGGACCCGACATCGAGGCCACGGGTCGGCTGCGCCGCCACGAACAGACTGAGCTCTCGGCTGAGTTCTCGCGCAAGCACGACCTTCTGCTGGTTGCCACCAGAGAGTCGGCCGACGGGCGTTGCAATACCCTGCGACCGCACGTCGAACTCTTTGACCTTGTCTGTCGCGAACTTGTTGAGATAGGCGAACTGAAGGTTGCCGCGCTTGACGAACGGCTCCTGGTCGCTCCGATCGAGCATCAGGTTCTCGGCGATCGTGAACTCGGCGACGAGACCGTCTTCCTGGCGATCTTCTGGAATGAACCCGGCTCCTGCCGCGAGCACATCGTGAATCGACAGTCCACGAAGGCTCCTGCCGTTCAGTGTTATCTCGCCCGTCACATTGTGCTGGAGTCCGAACAGGGCCTCGGTGAGCTCGGTCTGGCCGTTGCCCTGAACCCCGGCGATTGCGAGGATCTCGCCGCCTCGCACGTCGAGTGTGACGGAGTCGACGACGACCTGGCCACGGACATCCACGACCGACACGTTGTTCAAAACGAGCGACGGTTCGCCCGCCTTGGCAGCGGTCTTGTCGATGGTGAGCTCGACCGCGCGGCCGACCATCATGGACGCCATCTCCTGGTTGGTCGCGGTCGGCGATGCCTCGCCGACGACCTTGCCAAGGCGGATGACCGTGATCCGGTCTGCGACCTCGCGCACCTCGCGCAGTTTGTGGGTGATGAAGACGATCGCCGTCCCAGCGTTCTTCAGCTGGCGCATGATCTCCATCAGCTCGTCGGTCTCCTGCGGGGTGAGCACCGCGGTCGGCTCGTCGAACACGAGCACCTTCGCGTCGCGGGAGAGCGCCTTGATGATCTCGACGCGCTGCTGCACACCGACGGGCAGGTCTTCGACGAGGGCGTCGGGATCGAGATCGAACCCAAACCTCGACGAGATCTCGCGCACCTTCGCGCGAGCGGCCGGCAGGTTCAGCCTGCCGCCGAAGTGTGTCTCTTCGTGGCCGAGCATGACATTCTCTGCGACCGTGAAGACGGGCACGAGCATGAAGTGCTGGTGCACCATGCCGATACCGGCGCGCATCGCGTCGCCCGGCCCCTGGAAGTGTTGCACAGCGTCGTCGAGCAGGATCTCACCCTCGTCTGCCTGGTACAGGCCGTAGAGGACGTTCATGAGGGTGGACTTGCCTGCACCGTTTTCTCCGAGCAGGCAGTGGATTTCACCCGGTTCGACCGTCAGTGAGATGTGATCGTTGGCGACTAGTGCTCCGAAACGCTTGGTGATTCCGCGCAGCTCGAGCTTCATGTGACTCAATCTATTAACTATTCCGCCGGTTGGATACCGCGACCCCTGAGGAGGTGCGGCATCCAACCGGCGGATGGTGCCAGGTATTACTAACGGATAGTCGTGCTTGGCGTTACTTGTTGAACGACGAGCTCGAGGTCACCTTGATCGAACCCGAGATGATGCCTGCCTTGATGGTGGCGAGCTCAGCAGTGAGGGTCGACGGGATCTTCGATGCGAAGTCGTGGAACGGGGCAAGCCCGACGCCATCGTTCTTCAGGGTTCCGACGTACTGCGTGTTGTCGAACGTGCTGCCTGAGGCTGCCTGCTCGACGACCGCGGCGACCGACGGCTGGATGTTCTTCAGGATCGACGTGAGCATGAGGCCCTTGTACGTCGGGTCGGTCAGGTAGACGTCAGCGTCAACGCCCTCGAGGACGGCGTTACCGCCGGCAGCCTGGATCGCAGCGCCTGCGCCCTGGTAGAGCGAACCGGCGACGGGGATGATGACGTCGGCCTTCTGCCCGAGGAAGTTGGTCGCAATGGCCTTTGACTTGTTCTGGTCGGTGAATCCGCCGACGTAGGTGCTCTTGGCCGGGTTGACGTTGTAGCCGAGCAGCTTGACGTGAGCATTCTTCTGCTGGTTGTAGTAGTTGATGCCGTCAGCAATGCCATCCATGTAGATGGAGACCGACGGGTAGTTCGCGCCACCGTAGGTCGCGACTACGCCAGTCTTCGAGTACGCAGCTGCTGCGTACCCGCCGAGGAACGCCGCCTCATCGGTCTCGAAGACGACGGGCTTGACGTTGGGCAGGCTGATCGAGTTGTCGTCGATCATGGCGAACGTGGTCTTGGTGCTTGCGGTCGCCTCTTTCTTTACCGCGGTGACGAGGTTGAAGCCGGATGCGACGATGATGTTGCAGCCCTGCTTCTCGAGGTTCGAGATGTTGGCCTCGTACACCGAGTCGGACGCTGAAGCCGACTGGACCTGCTTGGCGGTGACGCCGATCTTCTTCGCTGCCTCTTCTGTGCCCTGAAGTCCGAGCTGGTTGAACGAGTGGTCATTGAAGCCGCCAGCGTCAGAAACGATGCATGGCAGGTACTTCGGCTTTGCTGCGGCATTGCTGCCGGACTTCGCTGGCGCTGCGGCGCAGCCCGCGAGAAGAGCAATGCTGACGAGCGCAGCGCCGGTGAGTGCGGCTGTGCGAGATGTGATTCTCAAAAGGGCCTCCATAGTGCTACCCCGACAGAGGTTGCCGGGGCGTGATTGATACACGTTACCGAATGTTACGGCGCGCGCCACCACCGGATTTGGGGAGCGTGGACAAAGGTTACAAAGCCGTGCCCTGTTGTAATAAGGCCGAAATGATTACTTGCTCGCGAGAGCGCAAGTGAGCGTGTGGATGCTCGTATGCGCGGGTTTTTTGCGACAAACGGAGCTAAAGCACGTCGTTTCGTCCGGAAAGCTTCAGCGCATCCACGACGGACTTCACCCGCTGGGCGTGCTCGGTCGTCGTCACGAGCAGCGCGTCATCCGTGTCGACGACCACGATGTTCTCGACGCCGATGAGCGAGATGAGGCGCTTGCTCTGGCTCACGACGACCCCGCTGGATGAGTCGGCGAGCACCCGCGCACCCTCACCGAGGATCGCGAGGTCTGACTTACGGCCGCCGGAGTGGAGCTTCGCGATCGAAGCGAAGTCGCCGACGTCGTCCCAGTCGAAGTCGCCGGGGATCACGATCATCCTGCCCTGGGCGGCGGCGGGCTCCGCAACCGAGTAGTCGATGGCGATCTTCTTGAGAGACGGCCAGACCTGGTCGACGACCAATCCCCGGCTCGGGGTATCCCACGCCTCCGCAAGTCTCGTGATGCCCGCGAGGAGCTCCGGCTCCGACTCGCCGAGCTGGTTCAGGAGCACCTCCGCGCGGGAGATGAACATACTCGCGTTCCAGAGGTACGTCCCGTCCTGCACGTAACGCTGGGCGGTCGCAAGGTCTGGCTTCTCGACGAAGCTGTCAACCATCATGGCGTCTCGGGCACCCGGGATATCCGCGTGATCCCCGAAGTGGATGTAGCCGAATCCGATCGCGGGCTCTGTCGGCGTGATGCCGATGAGGGAGATGAAGCCGGCGTCGGCGGCCGCGACCGCCTCGGTGACGGCCCGCCTGAACCTGGTCTGGTTCTTGATGACGTGATCTGCCGCGAACGAGCCGATGATGACATCCGGGTCGCGCTGCATGAGGATGGCCGCGGCGAGACAGATCGCCGCAGTCGAGTCCTTGGGCTCGCTTTCGAGCACGACATTTCGGTCTTCGAGTTCTGGCAGCTGTTTTTCGACCGCAGCGCGATGCGCACGTCCCGTGACGACCATGATCCGGTCGCCACCCGAGAGGGGTGCGAGCCTGTCCCACGTGTCACGGAGCAGGGTGTGGCCGGACCCGGTGAGGTCGTGCAGGAACTTCGGGGCGTCCGCCCGAGAGAGCGGCCACAGGCGCGAACCGATGCCACCAGCCGGGATAACGCTGTAAAACCGGTCGAGACCGCTTTGCCGCTCTGTCATGCGACCAACCATAGATGAACCCGATCGTCACGACCCGTTCACTCCACAGCCACGGCATCGCCAGCACGCCGCCACTGGCGCTTTATACCGTTACCAGCATGCGCGTTCTCGTGACGACCGAAAGTTTCCTTCCTACCGTCAACGGAGTAACAAACAGTGTGTGCAAGGTGCTGGAGCACCTGGAGCGCCGGGGGCACGATGCGACCGTGATGGTCCCATCCGCCGGAG
This sequence comes from Galbitalea sp., assembly GCA_036499165.1. GTDB lineage: Bacteria > Actinomycetota > Actinomycetes > Actinomycetales > Microbacteriaceae > Galbitalea. The sequence goes on from DASYEE010000069.1 coordinate 17,299, forward strand.
CGCCATCCAGCTACGCGGGTTTCGCGGTGCGGGAGATCCCGAGTGTGCCATACAGGCAGTTCCCCGTAGGGCTCCCGGGCCTCCATGTGCAGCGAATCATCGAGGAATTCCGACCTGACGTCATCCATGTCGCGTCGCCGTTTCTCCTCGGCGCAGAGGCAATAGCGTCGGCGCGAAGGCTGGGTATCCCCTCCGTCGCGATCTTCCAGACCGATGTTGCCGGGTACGCCAGGCGCAACCACCTTGCCGCCGCTTCCGCGATCGCGTGGAAGATCATGCGACGCATCCATCGCGACGCGAGCCTCACCCTCGTGCCGTCCGCCGCGACCATGGCAGACCTCGAACGAGTCGGCGTCTCCCGGCTGGTGCGCTGGGGCCGCGGCGTCGACCTCCACGGATTCCACCCGCGCAACAGGCGCTCGGATGCCGCGCAGCTGTTGAAGTCGGAGCTCTCGCCCCGCGGCGAGGTCGTGGTCGGCTACGTCGGCCGGGTCGCACCGGAGAAGCAGCTGCACAAGATGGCGGCGCTGCGCGGAGTCCCCGGGATCAGAATCGTCGTCGTCGGCGATGGACCGGGGATGCCCGGGGTGAAGAAGGCGCTCGGCGGCATGCCGGTCAGCTATCTCGGGCAGTTGCGCGGCGAGGCCCTCGCGGCGGCGTACGCGAGCTTCGACCTGTTCCTCCACACGGGCGAGGAGGAGACCTTCGGCCAGACGGTGCAGGAGGCGCACGCCAGCGGCCTTGCCGTCGTCGCCCCGCGCGCGGGCGGCCCCATCGACCTCGTCGAGCACGGCGTCGACGGATTCCTGTATGACCCGTCGTCGCCGAAGGAGCTGCGCGGCGCCGTCGAACTGCTCGCGCGCGACCCGGCGCTTCGCCGCCGGATGGGGGAAGCGGGCCGCCGCGCCGTTCTCGGCCGCAGTTGGGAGACCGTGTGCGACGAGTTGCTCGGCCACTACGAATCGGTGATCGCTACCGCGGCCGCGAGCGCCGCGATGGCCGAAACTATGCCCGTTCTTACGGCTCGCGAAAGAAGTATCTTGAAGTCGAGATAATTAGGTTCACCTTGGCAGCGGTGCCCCAACCACAGCAATACACTGGAAGACGTACGATTCGGATTCACCCGCGTCGCCCATATGTTGGATACAACCAGCAGTAGAACTACCTCACGCTGCCGCGAGCCATGCGGCTTTTCTCACAGCCAAGGAGGGTTGCTCGTGCCAGAGAATTCGGCGGGTACCCTGGCGCCGCCTCCGGCAGCCAAGCCCAGGATCAAACCACCGCGACGCCTCGCGGGAACCCTCTATCGCGGCAAGGAGGGGATGTGGTCGTGGGTACTGCACCGGATCACCGGCATCGCGATCTACTTCTTCCTTCTCGTGCACATCCTCGACACGTCGATCGTTCGTGTGTCGCCGCAGGCATATAACGGTGTAATCAACGAATACAAGACCCCGCTGATGGGTCTTGGCGAACTCGCGCTCGTCATTGCCATCGGGTATCACGCGCTCAACGGGCTCCGCATCATCCTCATCGACTTCTGGAGCTTCGGCGCCCGTCACCAGCGCTTGATGTTCGTCGTCGTGATCCTGCTCTGGATCGTCCTGATCGCGGGCTTCGCCCCGACACAGATCCACAACATCATCCTCGAGGCGCAGGGGCACGAATCCGCATGACGACCGAGACAATCCCCTCACCGCGTTCCTCGTACACTCCCCCGCGCAAGCGCCGCGTCAACTGGGAGAAATGGGGCTGGCTGTACATGCGTATCAGCGGCCTCTTCCTGATCGTTCTGATCTTCGGCCACCTGTTCGTCAACCTGGTCGCTGGCAACGGGGTCCGCGCGATCGACTTCGCCTTCGTCGCGGGCAAGTGGGCAGACCCGTTCTGGATCGTGTGGGACACGCTGATGCTCTGGCTCGCCCTGATTCATGGCGCGAACGGCATGCGGACGATCGTCAATGACTACGCGCACAAGCCGGTCATCCGCAAGACGCTGCTCATCGCCATCCTCGTTTCAACCGCTGCACTGATTCTGCTTGGGACCCTTGTGATCTACACCTTTGACCCCTGCCCGTCGAACGCGATCGCCGGAACGCTTCCGTCGTTCTGCAAGGCCGGCTGATGGCCGAGGCGAACATGATCCCGGATGGCACGGTCATCGACGGGGTCCATTACCACCAGCACGACATCGTGATCGTCGGCGCCGGCGGCGCGGGAATGCGGGCGGCGATCGAAGCCGGACCGCACGCGAACACCGCTGTGATCTCCAAGCTCTACCCGACGCGCTCGCACACGGGCGCCGCGCAGGGCGGTATGGCTGCCGCACTCGCGAACGTCGAGGAAGACAACTGGGAGTGGCACACCTACGACACCGTCAAGGGCGGTGACTACCTGGTCGACCAGGATGCCGCCGAGATCCTCGCCAAAGAGGCGATCGACGCGGTTCTCGACCTCGAGAACATGGGCCTGCCCTTCAACCGCACGCCGGAGGGCAAGATCGACCAGCGTCGCTTCGGCGGGCACACCCGCGAACACGGCGCTGCTCCCGTGCGTCGCGCGTGCTACGCCGCCGACCGCACCGGCCACATGATCCTGCAAACGCTGTTCCAGAACTGCGTCCGGCTCGGCATCAACTTCTTCAACGAGTACTACGTACTCGACATGGTCATGAGCGACGTGGATGGCGTCCAAAAACCGTCGGGCGTGGTCGCGTACGAGCTCGCGACCGGCGAACTCCACGTCTTCCAGGCAAAGGCCATCATCTTCGCGACCGGCGGCTTCGGCAAGATCTTCAAGACGACATCCAACGCGCACACGCTCACGGGCGACGGCGTCGGAATCATCTGGCGCAAGGGGCTTCCGCTCGAGGACATGGAGTTCTTCCAGTTCCACCCGACCGGGCTCGCGGGGCTCGGCATCCTGTTGTCTGAGGCCGCTCGCGGTGAGGGCGCGATTCTTCGCAACGCCTCCGGTGAACGCTTCATGGAGCGCTACACGCCGACCCTGAAAGACCTGGCCCCCCGCGACATCGTCGCGCGGTCGATGGCGCTCGAGATCCGCGAGGGTCGCGGCGCCGGTCCGAACAAGGACTACCTCTACCTCGACATCACCCACCTCGAACCCGCCGTCATCGACGAGAAGCTGCCGGACATCACCGAGTTCGCGCGCACCTACCTCGGCGTCGAGCCGTACACGGAGCCGGTCCCGGTGCTGCCGACCGCGCACTATGCGATGGGCGGGATCCCGACCAACAACGACGCGGAGGTGCTGCGCAGCAACACCGAGACGGTGCCCGGCCTCTACGCCGCCGGCGAGTGCGCGTGTGTATCGGTCCACGGCTCGAACCGCCTCGGCACGAACTCCCTCCTCGACATCAACGTGTTCGGCAAGCGGGCGGGCAAGAACGCGGTCGAGTACGTGAAGGATGCGGCGTGGGTGCAGCTTCCGGACGACCCGGCCCGCGACATCCGTGCGCTCCTCGACAACGTCCGCGCCGGCGACGGCACGGAGCGCATCGCAGCCATCCGCAAGGAGCTGCAGGATTCGATGGACCGCAACGCGCAGATCTTCCGCACGGAAGAGAGCCTGAAGGAGGTCACCGACCTCATCGAGACGCTTCGTGCCCGGTACAAGAACATCCAGATCCAGGACAAGGGCAAGCGGTACAACACCGACCTGCTCGAGGCCGTCGAGCTCGGGTTCCTGCTCGACCTCGCCGAAGTGCTCGTCTACTCGGCACGCTCGCGGCACGAGTCGCGCGGCGGCCACATGCGCGAGGACTTCCCGAAGCGCGACGACGAGAAGTTTCTCGTCCACACGATGGCGTACCGCACCGGGGACCCGGAGTCAGCCGAGGCTGGTGACCACATCACGCTCGACTGGAAGCCGGTCGTGATCACGAACTACCCGCCGATGGAAAGAAAGTACTAGCGCAATGAGGATTTTGGCATGAGCACAGCTACTGCAGGGGGTGCGGCGGAGGCCCCGATCGCAGAGGTCCCAAGCTTTACCGTCACCCTGATCGTGCGACGGTTCGACCCGGATGTCGACACCGAGCCGCACTGGCAGGATTTCGACCTCGAGATGCACGGCACCGACCGCGTCCTCGACGCCCTCCACAAGATCAAGTGGGAGCAGGACGGCTCGCTGTCGTTCCGCCGCAGCTGCGCCCACGGCGTCTGCGGATCGGACGCCATGCGCATCAATGGACGCAACCGCCTCGCCTGCAAGACGCTGCTGAAAGACCTCGACATCTCGAAGCCGATCTACGTCGAGGCGATCAAGGGTCTCCCGCTCGAAAAAGACCTGATCGTCGACATGGACCCGTTCTTCGAGTCGTACAAGTCGATCCAGCCGTTCCTGATCGCATCATCCAAGCCGGAGAAGGAGCGCCTGCAGTCTGTCGTCCAGCGCGAGCGCTTCGACGACACGACCAAGTGCATCCTGTGTGCGGCGTGCACGTCATCCTGCCCGGTCTTCTGGACCGACGGCCAGTACTTCGGGCCCGCGGCGATCGTCAACGCGCACCGCTTCATCTTCGACTCCCGTGACGAGGGTGCCCAGGTGCGCCTCGACATCCTGAACGACAAGGAGGGCGTGTGGCGCTGCCGCACGACCTTCAACTGCACCGACGCGTGCCCGCGCGGCATCGAGGTCACGAAGGCCATCCGCGAGGTCAAGGCCGCGATCCTCACTGGCAAGCCGGAAAAGGTCTCGATCGCGCTGTAGCGCTCTGACCCGTCAGACCTGAAAAGGGCCAATACGGACAACCATCCCCCGCCGAGGCGGGTGCAGTTAGTCCGTATTGGCCCTTTTTGCGCGTTGAGCGGGTTACAGCGCGCCCGCGAGGATCGGGCCGTTCACGCCCTTGGCGCCCGGCGAGTAGCCGTTGCGGGTGACTCTGATGATCACGGCCAGCTGGCCGCGCTCACCGCTGGCCGGCGTGTAGGTGTCGGTCGTGGCGCCAGCGCCAGTCCCGTTCACTCCTGCGACCTGCCATTGGTAAGCGAACGTCAGACCGTCGACCGTCCACCCCGTCGAGGAGACGACGTAGGTCGAGCCCGACTTCGTGATCTTCGGTGTGCTGGTCGGTGCCGGAGCCGCGCCGAGGGTGACGGTCACCGACTGCGTGTAGATCCCCGCCGATCCGTAGCCGGTGCGAGCGACGCTGACGTGCGCCTGGATGAGGTCGCCGTAGGTCGTCGCGGTCGGCGTGTATGTCGCGCCCGTCGCACCGGGGATCGCAATGCTGTTGCGGTACCACCTGTAGCCGTACGAGAGCGATGCGGTGTTCCACGTGCCCGGGTTCACGGTGAGCTTGACGCCGACCTGTGCCATGCCGGCCGCGGTCAATCCGGAAAGGCTCGGCGCGACGGTCGCCGCGAGCGGCAGCGGTGCCGAAACGGCGAGCCGCGCACTGGCAAGCGAAGCGCTGGCGAAGTGCGCCTTGCTCGACTTCACGACGACGTCGACTCCGGCAAGCGAATCGGCGACGGACAGCGTGTAGGTCGACTTGGTTGCACCCGCGATATTCGTGAACGCTCCGCCGCCCACCGAGCGACGCCAGACGTACGAGATGGCGGTGCCTGACGGATACCCCGTGCCATGGACCGCGGTCAGGACGGTGCCGGGCCGTGGCGTCCCCGTGTAGGTCACCGTCGGTTCCGTTGCCTTCGCGAAGCTGCCATCGCCGATCTTCACGGCCGTCGACGTGAAGGTCGCTGACGTGTAGAGGGCCGAGGATGCCGTGACCCGAGCACTGACCGACTTGCCAATGTAGCTGACAGGGACGGCATACGAAGACTTCGTAGCCTTGGAGATTGCCTTGCCGTTGACGTACCACTGGTACTTGATCGTTGGCGCGACCCGACCCGGCATCTCGATCGGCGGCACCGAATGCAAGGTGAGCGACTGTCCGTACTGCGAGCCGACGACAGACCTGTTCGCGTCGACGAGAGCCGTGCCCTTTTGTGCAACCAGGCGCACAGTGGCGGTCGAGGTTCCAGCGGTGTATGTCGCCTCGACGTAGACCGCGCGACCCGGCGCGACAGGGCCGGATGCTGCGGGCTCCGGCGAGCTGGTGCTCGTGATCGATGTTCCGTCGTACCAGGTGTAGGACCAGGTGCCCCCCGCTGGCGTAGCAGCACCGGACTTCACACTGAAGATTCCGGATGTGTTGGTGAGGCTCGGCGCGTGCGTCACTTTCGCTGCATTCACAGCCAGCGAAGTCGTGCTCACTACCGACTGCGAGGCATAGCCCGCCTTGGAGCCCTTGACGCGTACGACGACGCGGCTCCATCCGGCGACCAGCTTCAGGCTGGAACCCGTCGCCTTGGGGATCGCCGTGTAATCAGCGAGATCGGTCGAAGCCGTCGGGTCTGACTTCTCGTACCACTGGTACGTGTTCGTCACGCTTGTCGACGGCCATCCGGCGATCGTCGGCTTCACGGTCTGACCGGGTGCGGCCGACGCGGCGAGCTTCACGGTTGCGTGATGAGTCGACAGTGCCGCGCTCGTCGTGGCGACGCCGACCGCAACCGCAGTCGAGATCCCTGACGCGTACTTGCTGGATGCCGCAGACTCGACGACCTGGAAGCTCGCGCCGACGTCCTTCGACGAGATCGTATAGCTGCTCGAGGCCGAGACGACGGTGGTCTTCGTGCCGAGCGTGCGGCTCCAGCGATAGGTCGGCGTCACCGACGTAGTCTTGCCAGCGATCGTCCACGAACCGTGGGTCGCGATGGCGATCTTGTCGCCGACCGGCAGGTTGCTCGCGGCGACCGGGGTACCGGATGTCGCGTCGATGAGGGTCTCCGGCGTTACCTGGGCGACAGCCTGGCTGCCCTTGGCTGAGACGACCGAGGTCGAACCGGTGACGTATCCGGCCTTGCTGGCCGTCACCACCGCCAGGCGAGGCTGCGCGGCAGCCGCGCTCTTGGCAAACGTGATTGTGGCGCCCGGAGTTTGGCCGACCTGGCCCGGGACGATCCATGAGTAGCCGATCGACAAGCCCGACACCGACCACTTGCCGGTCTTGACCGTCGCTGTCTCCTTGGATCCAGAAACTTTGTAGGTGATCGTCGGCCTGGTCGTTGCGACCGGAGCGGCATGTTGGACGGCCGTCGCCCCGTTCGATGACGCCACCGGCGCGCTGTCGGCGTATCCGGGGCGGGTGGCAAGAACCTGGAAGGTAATCTGCGCATTCGCTTGTACATTTGCCGCGGTCAGCGTGTATGTGCGACCGGTTGCGTTCGGAATCTCGGCACCGTTGGCGAACCACTGGTACCGGAAGGTGAGTCCGTTGGCGTGCCAGACACCCGGATCCGCGGTGAGAACGTTACCGATGAACCGGTTGCCGGCGGGCGACAGGCTCGGCTGGGTTCCCGTGTTGCTGGCCGGAGCTCCAGCCGTCACGTTCCCGCCGACCAGCGCGGTGCTGTACTGCGGAGCGAGGCCGAACTCGGACTCGGTGACGCGGACTGAGAGCTGGGTTCCGACATCCGCGCCGATGCTGGTGTAGCTGGCGGCATCCGCGCCGAAGATCGCGTGCGTGCCACGGAACCATTGGTAGCTCGGCGCGGCAGTGGAGCGTGTCGGGGTTGCCGCGACGGTGTAGCGCGTGCCGACGATCGTTGCCGTCTGCGCGATGGTTGCGGGTGATGAGAAGCCGGGCTGCGGGGACGGCAGAGCGAGCGCGAGCGTTCCGGCGGCGAGGCCGTTTTCGCCGGGCTGCAGGATGACGTCCTCCTTAAGCGGTGCGTAGCTGCCAGACGGGTCGACCACGGTGAGCGTGTATTTTCCCGGCTGCAGGAGTCCGCCGCCTTCCCCGTCGATGACACTCTGGTCAAAACCGAGCTGCACCGAGCCGGTGTTGTCGCTCACCTGTTCACTCTCGTACGAGACGGTGTCGTTGGTCAGCGAATACTGCAGCACACCCGTGTACGGCATCGAAGCCAGGTCGACGTTGACGTCGAGGTACCCGCCCTGTTCTGCGTCACCCGAGAACTGCGTGGTGCCAGCAGACACCTTTCCCGTGCCGACGGTGAAGACCTTCGCCTCGGTGTAGGTCGACACGGGGTCGCCTGTGCCGAGGAAGTATGTCGGATCGCCGATGTAGTACGGCTGCATCTGCACGAGGTACTTGCCGGGGACCAGTCCGGTGATCGACCACGCGCCCTTTGACGAGCTCGCAACCCCGTACACCGACTTGTCGAGATCGATTCCCGTTGCAAAACCGCCGGACGTGCTGGTGACCGGGATCGCGACCGGGGTTGCCTTCTCGAACGGCACCGCGCGACCGGAGTCTGAGTAGAGGATGTTAGACGTGCCGGCGATCGACCCCGTGCCAGCCGTGAACTTGGCGTTGACGGTCATAGTGCCGCCGAGACCGACGTAGACGGAGGATGCCGCGTCGAAGGTATGCGCGCCACCGGAGAAGATCGGGGCATAGTTGCCCGCGGCGGGGTAGACCTCCAGGCGATAGCTGCCCGGATCGATGTCCGTCAGTGAGTACGTGCCTGACGAGCTCGTGTAGGTAAAGGAGTACGGGAACCAGTTCGTGCCGTCGAAGTTGTATGCCTGCACAGCCGCGCCAGACAGCGCTGTTCCCGTCGGGCCGGTGATCTTGCCCGAGATGATGCCGTTGCCGGCAAGCGATGCCGTCACCATGGCGTTCCCGCCTCCGGGCGTGAAAGTCTTCGCGTCGTCGATGAAAGTTGCACCACCGAGCAACTGTGAGAACGCGCTCTTGGCCGGCGTACCGGTCGGGTCGAACTCGAGCGTGTAAGAGGTACCGACCTGGAGCTGCCCGTTGGTCGGCGCAGCTGGTGTCTTGTGGCCAGCGGGCTGGGTCGCGCTGAACTTGTAGTAGCCGGCCTTGCCCAACACCGGTACGGCCTGCCAGGCGGGGTCCTGCATCGCCTCAGCGCCATTGGACACCTGAAGCGCGTAGACGTCGATGCCGGTGAGAGCTGTGCCGGCCTTATTGACGACCTTGACGGTGTAGTCGGTCAGCGATGGCGATGCAGAGGCCGGAACGCTGACGCCGACGGCGAGCATCCCCGCTGCGATGAGCGCGACGGTGGCGCTGAGCGCAAACCGCCGATGCGAAGAAAGATTGCTTGCTGCGAATTGCACGCGGACCCCCGGGAGCTTGCAACGGCGCAGTGAACCCCTCACATTCGCCGAAGACGAGCCGCTATCAAAACCTACCCGGATGTGAATCAATCACGGAATGCCGGGACTGGCCCCAGTAGGGGGGCTTACACGGCAATGAAAGGGTGAACGAGCGACAAGCGACTAGCTACAGGCACCCGCAACGGCAACGACGAACGGGGCGCTACTCCCGTATCCCTGCCGCTTTGCAACGACCTGCACCGACAGCGGACCGGTGAGCGATCCACAGGAGCCGATGGTGTAGCTGTGCTGGTCTGCGCCGGCAAGGGGGTCGGTTCCCGCGAACCACTGGTATGAGAAAGTGAGGCCGTCGAGCGACCACAGTCCCGTCGAGACGGTCAGGGTGTTCGCCGCGCCGAGCGTACCGGTGACGGTCGGCCTGGATGTCGAACTCACCGTGGGAGCGGCGCCGGCGATCACCTTCTTGACCGTACTCACCGCCCTCCCAGAGATGAAGTGCGCCTTGCTCGTGGTGACCGTTACGGTCATCTCGTCACCGAGGCCTGTACCCGTCGGCACGAATGTGGTCGCCGTGGCTCCCGGAATAGCCACTCCCCCGCGCGCCCACTGGTAGGTGACGGTCATCCCCGTCGTATTCCAGGTGCCGGCATTGGCCGTGAGCGTCGTGCCGACAGCGCCCGTGCCCGAGATCGTTGGCGGAAGGATCGCTGCGAGGGTCGGGTATTGCACGACTGTCGCGGGCGGGGAATCGATGACCGATGGAGCGCCCGAGACCCCTGACTTCGTGGTCGTGACCTGGACCCGCAAGAGGAACGGTCCCGCGACGCCGACCGTCGGCGTGTACGTCGATGCGGTTGCGCCTGCGATCGGCGACCATACCCCCGACGTTGCGCTCGGGACACTCTGCCAGCGGTAGGTGTGCTTGACACCACTCGCGAAGTGAGTGAGCACGGCGCTCACCTTGGTGCCCGTCGTGATGGCTGAGGGTATTGAGAGCGCGACTGTGCCGATGAGTGCCTTGGACGTGCCGGCGACGGCAGTCGGCCAAAACAGAGGCGTGTAGCTCAACGGTTGGTAGTCGGGCGTCGACTCTTTGATGCTCAACCGCAGTTTGCGCTTCGCGTCAGCAGACGTCACGACATAGCTCGTCTTCGTGGCGCCCTTGATCGACGCCCAGCCGGTCCCATACGTGTGCTGCCACTGGTACTTGCGGGTCACCGTCTGGGGCATCGGGTAGTCGGCTACACCTGGCGCGACCGTAACGGTGTCGCCAACGGCTGGCGCACGCGTTGCGGCCGCGCCATCGATGAGGATCGCCGCCGCAGCCGGAGTCGTGACCTTGCCCCGACGGGCGAGGATGGTGGTGCTGGTTGTCGTGAAGTTTGGCTTGGTGGCACCGACGGTGACCCTCACCGCGCTTTGAGTGGTTGGCGGGGTGAACGACGCACCGATCCCCGTGCCGTCGGTAACCGCGTGACCGTCCGTGAACCACTGGTAGGTATATCCACCGGGCGCAGGCGACCATGTGCCCTTTGACACCGTGTACGTCGTCTTTCCCGACGCGGTCTTCGAGGTCACTTTTGGCGCGGTCTTGAGCTTCGGGCCTGCGGGCTGCTCGACTAACGCGTGGTTCGAGGCCACGGCGTGCGGGGTCGTGTAGCCGACCACCGTCGCGGTCACGCTCACCCATACGTAGTGGTTGATGTCGGCAGTTGTGGTCGTGTAGGTGCGGGCGGTTGCGTTCGAGATCGCAAGGCCGGCGCCCGCGCTGTTTCCGCGCATCCACTGGTAGTGGATGACCGCAGTCGGGATCGACCAGGTTCCCGGCAGCGCGGTCAGAGTTGTCCCAGCGAAGTGGCCACCCGTCGGCGTGATTGTCGGTGCCGAAATGCCCATCAGGGCGGGCGAGACAGTGACCGTCGGGCCCGGGACGAGAGCTGTGATCGCCGCGAAGGTTGACGGATCCGTCACGGTCACGCGTGCGCTCAGCTGCGACCCCGCGTCGCCACCACGGGAGGTGTAGCTTGCTGCCCGCGCTCCAAAGATCGGATGTCCGTCACGCAGCCACTGGTACGCCACCCTTTCGGTGGACGCGTGGTTCCAGGTGGCGTGCACCGTATATCGTGTTCCGACCTGCGACTGCCCGACAGGGGTGATGGCCGGAGGGGACAGGAAGGCCTGCGGGTCGTTCGATCGCGTGGTGATGGACACGGAAGTGTTTCCCGTTCCCAGAGCGATCGACTGGGACTCCGTCTCGTAGGCGAGGCCGGTAATCCTGTTCACGGGGAAGGCCGTGACCGAGTACGAGCCGGGGACGACGTGACCGCCGAAGCTTCCGTCGGCATTTACGGGGAACGAGAAGGAGTACCTCCCGTCGACGGACACCATCTGAACGGTGCCGCCGGCGCTGGTCGTGTCGAGACCGTGCAGCTGGCCATCGACGATAGCGGTCGCGACACCCTGGAGGAGCGTGAGCGATCGCGTTCCTGCCGCAGTCGTACTGCCGGCGGCGACCTTGACTCCGGCGTCCAGGGGGTTCGCGAGGTTACCGGGAATGAACGCATCACCGTAAACGGAGGCGGCACCGTCATCGATGAAGCTCAGCGCGTAGTATCCGGTCGCGAGCCCACCGACGGTAAACGTGCCGTTGCTCGCGGTGATCGTTCCGGTTCCCTGTACGGGAGTTGCGCTGGTGAACGCCCCGGGAGTTCCGATGAGGCGGTAGACCGTGACGTCGTACCCTGCTGCGACGGCACCAGCCGGCGTCTTGAGGTTTCCACTGATCTTGCCTGCCGTCTGTAACGTCGCGTTCACGGTCACCGGCTTGCCCGCGCTCACGTATGAGGCCGTTGCGGCAGCGAGAGTCGACTTAGCACCGCTGAACTCGGTCGCGTACCCGGCCAGGGCGCCGGAGCCTGCCAGGAAACCGAGCTTGTAGCTGCCGTCCGCCTCGTTGGGGAACGAATACGTTCCCGTCGTCGACGTGGTCGTGCTGTCGACCTGGTTCCAGAGGGAACCGTCGTAGCGGTACAGCTCGACGGGCACGCTCTTCAGCTTGGTCCCGGCGGAGTTAACCACCGTTCCGCTCACGACTGCGGCTGCCTCAAGGGTGACATCGAGAGAACTCGCCGCGACGCCGAGCGGAACCGTGAAAGTCTGCGCATCAGTCGGATCGGCGATGCTCGCGCCACCCAGATACTGCGCAAAGTATCCGACGGAGCTTTCGGTCTGCGGGAAAAACTGGAAGGTGTATGTCACGCCTTGCGCGACCCCGGCAACTAAATACGTACCGACCTTGCCTGCCACTGGCGTGAGCGTCAAGGAGGTCGCAGCCCTATCGATCACGCCGTTCACGACGGGAATCGCGAAGCCCCCAATGCCCGCGACGCCAGCGCCTGCCTTGTTCGTCACGTGCAGGCTAAGCGTGGAGCGCGGCGCAAAATCGATGTCGATCGTCTTGGTGTCGATTGCACTGCCGATGGCCAGGGCATTCGACTCGTTCGTCACTCCATGCGCTACGCCGTTGTAGTACGCCGTCGGGAGGCCGGATCCAGCGGCCGGCTCGAAGCGGACGATGTAGGCGTCCGGAGTGAGGCCGTCGAACTCGTAGCTGCCGTTCACGTCGGTGACGATCGGGTCGAGGGCTTCGCCCGTCGAGACCGACTGGAGCACAACGCGCACGCCCGGGAGGGGCTGCCCGCCCGTGGTGACCGTGCCCTGGATCGTGAAGCCGTCGGTCAGCGATCCGTCGATGCCGGTTGCGGCATCTCCGCTCCCGACAACAACCTTCTGCGCAACGGTCGAGCTGTAGGCCTGCGAGTACCACTGGGCATCATCGCCATTGGCATCATCGTCGGCCGGGGTGAAGTGAACTGCGTACGTGCCCGGCGACACGATCAGGGTGTATGTGCCGTCTGCACCGTCGGTCTGTACCGTGCTTGCGCTCGAGGCATCGGTGTCGACAACGCCATTCGCGTCCACAGGGTGCGCCGTCACCGTGATTCCGCTGCCGTCGCCGGATGGCGTAAGCACGGTGCCCGAGATCGTCGCAGTCGAGGCCGGGTAGTCGACATCCTGTGTTGTGTCTCCCGTGACGTGCAGGGGTGTTGCTCCGGCTGTGTGGTTCAGGCCGAGCGCTGCTCCCGCGTTCCACGTCGCCGCCGGTTGGCCGTCTGCCGGGCTATTCCAGTCGGTGAACTGGAAGTAGTAGTTGCCGTCAGGGAGATTCGGGATGCTGTAGGTGCCACCGTCGAGGATGTCGCGACCGCCCACGAGGGCGAGGGAGATGGCACCCGTGGTGATGTCAGTAGTGACGCGCCACGCGTCAACATGACCGGCTGCGGCCGCCGGGTCGGTGGCCACCGCGCCGCTGACGGTGTTGCCGTTGGAAGCCTCCACGCTCAGCTCAACGCCATCCGTCGTCGGTACGATGCCGGCAGCACCGCCCGCATCGGCCGCGAGGACAGCCGAGACGGTATCCACGATCCACCCATTCGCGCCCTCGGGAGGATTGGTGCCGTTGGCAAATGCCTCACGAAGGTCGACAAAGACGACGTAGTGGTCAGTCGCAACGAGGTCGGTAAACGTCGCGAGGCCGGTCTCATCCGTCTGCTGGTTGTCGGACTGCACCCACGCATCCGTGCCGTGCTTGTCGTACAGGGTCAGGTTGGCGCCCGTCGCGATCGCGCCCGTTGCATCGTCTACCGTTACGGCGATGGATGGCGTTCCGACCGCGTGGGCAGCGACAGCAGGCAAACCGACCAGCACCATGGCCGCAACCACGAGCGCGACGAGAGCCGCAAAGGCCAGTTTGAAGGTACGCAAAGACTTCACTGCAAGGGACACGGGTACCACCTTGTTCGGGATGTGGAGCGGTGGCGCACGGGTAAGGCTGTGGGTACGGGGATTCCACCGCTAAACGGAAGGTACCAATAACGGGGCCAAAAGGTTTACCCCCAAATGGGGGGCAAAACACGAAGAAACCCCGCCGCGAACGAGTCGCGGCGGGGCCTGCCCAGACGAATCTGGATCCTGGGAGTTCTGGGCTCCCACAGAAGAGACCCTTCAACCGCGGGACTATGACGCGGATGGGCCCGAGTTGCCGCGATTACTCAGGAAAATCACAGGGTTGTAGCGTGCCGCGGCGAAATGCCTCAGTTGAGGAGGTGGATCGTGATACCGAGGACGCTGGTGTTCAGCGAAAGCGGGATGTTGATCGGCAGCGTGATCCCGAGCACCGTGAGCTTCTGCGTGAGCTGCAGCACGCCGGAATCCTTCGGGAGCGCGTCGATGTGAAGCGACCAGGTTCCGTCGGGGGCAACTTTCGCTGTACCCCAGACGACGCCGGCCGCCTGCGCCGCAACGACCGCTCCCGGCGTGCCCTTGCCGCCCAGCGAGATCGCTGTGGTGAGCGGCGAGCCGACCGGGGCATCCTGGCCGACGGGAGCTGTCGTCGGAGTGATGGCGCCGGTCGCTGGCGCGATCGCGCCGCCCGTCGCCTTGTTGACGAGATTGTCGGCGCCACTCCCGACACCGTTGAGCGTGCCGGTCACCTTGCCGACGCCGTCGTTGACGCCCGTGCCGAGGCTGGTGCCGAGGCCAGTGCTGAGGCCGGTTCCCACGTCGGTGATGTTGCTGGGGTCTGTCGCTTCCGGGACAGGTGTCGCTCCGACCAGGTTCCTGGCGCCGGCAGACCCGGACACCCGCGAGCCGGCGTTCGATGAGTCTTTCGGTGCAGAAGCAACCGTCTGCTGCTTGTCGTCCTGCTTCGCGACGGTCGGCCCAAGCCCGAGGGCAACGGAGCCGCCGACGGTCGCGGCAATCGCGAGCGTCCCGATGATGGCGCTCGCGCCGGTCGCCGCGCCGAGAGTAAGGCCGCCGCTGATCGCTGGGGCGAAGGCCGCCGGGGCGCTGAGAACGGTGAAGGATGCAGGAACGGCAGGCACGACGCTTGCGGCGACCGCCGCACCGGCTCCGGCCGCACCGGCGTGCGCCAGCGATGCGAGGAGCGCTCCTCCGGCGACGCCGCCGAGAATGAGCGGAAGCATCACCATGGCAAGGTGCGAACCGACCTCTTCGACCTCTTCGCTCACGATCGCGCACCTGGTGCAGGTCTTCAGGTGCTCCGAAATCTTCTCCTGCTCGCGCGCAGTGAGGCTGTGGCGCGCCGCCTCGCCGAGGCGCGACATCGTCCATTTGCACGCCTCGGATGCGCCGGGCTCAGACACGTGGGCCTGCAGCCAGGCCTTGCGGAGGCCCTCGCGCGCCCGGTAGCTGAGGGCGGCGACGCCGTTTGCGCTCATTCCGAGGATGGGAGCGACCTCGTGCGGGTCCATCCCCTCGACCTCGGTATACCAGAGCACCGACTGCCAGCGCTCCGGGAGCGAACGGAATGCACGGGCTGTGAGGGTACGGTCGAGTGCGACGGCGACCGGATCGTCGATCGTGTCCGGGTCCTCGAAATCCTGGATGTCGTCCACCTGCACGTCGCGCGATGCGGCGCCCCAGGTGGACGCGAGGTTGCGGATGGTCGTGTAGAGATACGGCCGGAATGCCCCGGAAGGGCCGCCGCCCGCCAAAACACGCTGATAGATACGTGTATACGCCTCGGAGACGAGGTCGTCTGCATCTATAGACGACGTGAACTGGCGGGCGACTCGCGCCCCCGAACGATAGTGACGACGCCACAACTCCGCGAATGCGCCCTGGTCCCCCGACCGCGCGTTCGCAATGAGTGTCTCGTCTGAGGTGGTTGGCCTCGCGTCAGTCTCGCTCAATCCCCCTGATCCAATCCCGGGCCTCTAGTGTCCCGCGTGGGATAAAAGCTGCCTTCTGGCATCTTCTACCAGGAGAGACCGAGTCGTCTGCCCGTTATGACGCGAAATCCGGATAAATCTTTTGGAGTGTTGGTGGTCGACTCCGTAGGTAACTGCCAGTCAACGCCTCGAATCCCGAAAAACCTATCCCCCGTAGAGGGTTCACCAGATTTTTTCGGGATTTGAGTCCAGCTGGATCCGGGGCCATCCCCGCTAAGGGGTGGCTCGGCCGACCGCAACCCCCTCCGCGACATTCCGGCCGCGGGATACGGTTGGGGCATGGCGGAGGAGAGCAAACCGGCGAAGAAACCATCCCGCTTCGCCCCGGCGATCGCCTGGGTGAAACAGCTCTTCCCTGTGCGGGTGTTCCAGAACTACAGCAGCGTTCAGGGGCCGCTCCTGGCCAGCGGACTCGCGTTCCAGGCCATCTTCGCTGTGTTCGCGGCATTGTGGGTGGGTTTCTCCATCGCGGGGCTCGTGATCGCGGGTAACCACCAGTTGCAGCAGCCCGTCATCGACCTGCTCTCGAACGCTGTCCCTGGGCTCATCAAGACCTCGGATGGCAACGGAGCCATCGACCCGAAGATGCTGCTCAACGCGACAGTCATCTCATGGACCGCAGCGGTTGCACTCGTCGGCGTACTCGTCACGGCCCTCGGCTGGCTGGCGTCCGCGCGCACCGCCATCCGGATCATCTTCGGCCTCCCCCAGTCGACGACCAACTTCGTGATCCTGAAGCTCAAGGACCTGGCCGTTGGAGT
>DASYEE010000070.1:0-14458 GCA_036499165.1 Galbitalea sp.
TCCAAGGCCTCGTCGATCCATCGTGGATCGAGATCCTTCATCAGCGTCGGGAAGGCAGCCGGCGTGAACGCGGCCGTATACTCCAGCGTCTCGGTCAGTGTCTCGCTGAAATCGCTCAAGATCGACGCAGGATGATCCTGCCGATCGACGGAAACTAGGTGCATGAGCAGCCGCCGGAATTCCGGAGCAACCTCCGGAACTTGGCGCTAAGCGATCGGCATTGGTGCTAGCGTCGTCAGGACATGTCCGTGCCCGTGATGACGATCGAGGGTGACGTGGTCGCCGTACACAGCTACTGGACCGACGACGGATCGCGGATCGAGACCGACGCCACCCTCCAGACCGCCGACGGCCAGCAGGTCGTCGTCAACCAGTTCGGCGGCACCGTCGACGGCATCGGGATGATCCAGATGCCCGGCGAGCGGATCCTGGAGGTCGGGATGCACGTCGCGGTCGCCACCCACACCGGCCTCGACCGGTCGCAGCACGCGCACGTGGTGCTCGACAACATGAAGGTCATCACCGACGTGCCGGGGTTCGTGCGCACCGGGCCGACCAGCAGCGGGCACTACCTGTACTGGGAGTCGGGCTGCGCGTTCGTGACGCCGGACTCCGCCGGCACGACCGCGATCCCCGGCGACCAGGAGTTCGCGATCATCGATGCCGCGATCAACGAATGGAACACCAGGACCGCGTCGTGCTCGTACTTCAAGGTCGTGAACTCGAGCCCCAGGTCGATGGAGACCACCAACGACAAGGTCAACGTGATCAAGTTCCGCGACACGCAGTGCATGTGCGACCCCAGCACGGGCACGACGTCGTGGGGCTGCCGGCCGGCGACCATGACCTCGGCGGCGAAGTGCTACTCGCCGGCGGCGGCCGGGATCACGACAGCGGTCTACATCAACGACCCGAACAGCTCGCGCGACGGCGCGATCGTCGACGCCGACATCGAGCTCAACGGCGTCAACTTCGCGATCTCGGTCGGCGGTCAGAGCAGCGGCCCGGCGGGCGCGTGCCTCGCGGACCTGCAGAACACGCTGACCCACGAACTCGGCCACCTGCACGGGCTGGAGCACACCTGCCGGCTGAGTGTCTCCGATCCACAGTGGATCGATGACCAGGGCAACCCGGTGCCGCTGTGCGCGGCGGTGCCGCCGACCAACACGAAGATCATCGACGCCACGATGTACCCGACACAGACGTGCGGTGAGACCTCGAAGTCGACGCTGTCCGACGACGACATCCAGGCGATCTGCACGATCTACCCGACCGCCAAGAACCCCGGCACCTGCGAGCCGGTCGGGGGTTCCAGCGGCGGCACCAGCGGCGGCACCAGCATCGCCAACAGCGGTGGCAACAGCGACGGCAACAGCATCGGATGTTGCAGCGCGTCGCGCGGTGCCGAGCGCCTGGCCAGCGCACTGCTGCTGGCGGGAGCGGTCGCGCTATTGCTGCGGCGCCCGAGGAGCCCGGCTCCGGGCGCGAAGCGGCAGCTGGCTGGCCGCCAGCGATAGCGGCTGACACGTCGCGGCCGGATCGTTTGCCATTTCTTCGCCACACACCACGGGATCCTGCGGGACAGAGTGGACTCCGGCGGGATCCGGTCCGTCCCCAAGTGCGCGAGAGAGCTGCAGAGCGTTGACAACAAACGGTTCTCTCTTGAGTGACTGTCCGGGTTCCGGCCGGATCTCGGACGACCTCCGACGAGCTTGAAACTACTTCGATATCTGCAGATTCCAATACGTTGACCGTTTCGAGGCGTATCCAGGCGTTTCACGGCGCCACGGAAAAGGTAGAGTAGCCCCGGCCGTTGCCGACCGGGGCCCTCACCGGATCCGGACGAGGAGAACTACACCATCCGGCTCTTCTGCCGGACCGACTCACGGATGCCCCAGATCTGCACCTTGATCTCGGGCGCTGGAAGCGGATTCGCCTTGAGCAGCTGCCGAAACCGCTTCCAGTTCATACGCGCGCGCTGACTTCTTCGGTTCAACCACTTCTGCCAGGCACGCTCGACCTCGAAGCGCAAACGCTTCAACGAGTCGAAGTTGCCGTTGACACCGAAGTAGCTGTAGTGCCCGTTCAGCTTGCGCGTGAGAGCTAGGTGCTGCTCCTTCACCGGGTCGTGCCGATGACGTCGGCACCACTCGGTCGCGGCCTTGATGGCCCGCCGAAGACGCGCACCCCGAGTTCTGCATGCCACCCGCCACGTTCCTGGCTTCCTCGCGCGCTGCCAGTGCAGCGTGAAGCCCAAGAAGTCAAAAGTCGCACCCCCCGAGCCACCGCCGTCGCGCGGCGCCTGGAACGGAAAGCTGCGGGTCTTCTTCGGATGGAGGGCCAACCCGAACCTCTTGAACCGCTTCTCGAGCACACCCCATACCCGCTGTGCATCGTCCGCGTGTTCGAATCTAAGCACGAAGTCGTCCGCATACCTCACGAGCGTACTGCGCCCGCGTAGCTGGGGTTGGACCTCGCGCTCGAACCACACGTCGAGCACATGGTGCAGGTAGACGTTCCCGAGCAGCGGCGATAGGCTGGACCCTTGGGCGGTTCCCTCTTCCGGTTCGAGATACCTCTCCCCGTCGAGGACGCCAACATGCAGGCACTTCCCAACGAGCCTCATCAATGACTCGTCGGCAATCCGGTTGCGGAGCATCTCCATCAACATCTTTCTATCGATGCTGTCGAAGAAGGACACGATGTCCGCCTCTACGATGTAGTTCGCGCCTCCTCGGTACATCGCTCCGTTGAGCTGGCGGATCGCATCGTGTGCGCTTCGCTTCGGTCGGAAGCCATTCGAGCAGTCCAGAAAGTCCTGTTCGTAGATGGCCTCCAGCACCTCGCGCAACGCACCCTGCACGATCTTGTCCTCGACCGTCGCGATTCCGATCGGTCGTGACGTTCCATTCTCCTTCGGAATGTGGACCCGGCGGATGGGCTGATGGCGGTACTGCCCCGCCTTCATCCGTGCTCGCAGCGTCTGCAGATTCTCCGCGAGCCGCTCGCCGTATTGCTCGACCGTGACACCGTCGACGCCCACTGCCGCATCTCTGCGTAGTGAACGGTACGCACGTTCGAGCGCTGGCTCGTCGATGAGATGAGCCAGCGCAAGGATTCGCTGTTCCGGATGTCGTTTCGCTCGTTCCGCTACCTTCAGCAGTTCCGGTGACATTGAGTTCGACGTCGTAGCGTCGTTCATGATTCCCTCCTGAAGTTCGATCCGACGCGGGCTTATCCCTCTCGCTCGGCGGGGTCCGGGCGTCATCCGTTCCCCCGCGTCTCAGCTCCTATGGGGCCCTCCGACTCCCGCCACGCATTCGGCCCAAGCTTTGGTCTCCCTTGCTTTCGGCCTCCGGCTCTCAACCGAGCGGACGGGTCTCTCAGGTTGCTGGGTCATCTTCTTCGTACGTGCCCTGGACCTCGACCCCGCTTCGTGCCTCGTCCTCATGTGCCATCGAGAGAGGACTTGGCTGCTGTCTTCGGGCTCCCTAAAGCCGTGGACACTCCGGACTTCCACTTTTCGGGGCTTACTTCCCACGGCCTGCACGCTCGCGCGCCTTCGCATCGCCGAGCCCGTTGCCGTCCCGCTTCTACACACTCCCCTACATGCTCGTCGCCAGGCGTCGCTACCGACCTGCATGGCAGCTTTGGTCGGACGGGATTCGCACCCGCCAGATGACGCTTCTGTATTTCCGTTAGATCTTCGCATCTTCCTTTCCTACAGACCAGCCTTTCTTCCTGTTCGCACTAGGGACCGAAGTAGGGACCAGCTCGCGCTAGGGGGCGCTAGGGGGACCCGGTAGGGACGTTGCTGCTCGCCGAACTCACGCGGCTAGAGACCAGCTGCCGATCACCGTGCCGCCTGCGCTGCGCAGCTCTTGCCCGACCGCGACGGTCGGCCGCCGCGGCGATCACCGGCGCCAGCTCGCCGATCTTTGCGCCGCGGCGAGCGCCGGCGCCGGATCGCCGACCTCGTGCTCGACCTTGGCGCCGCGGCGATCACGGGCGCCCGCTCGCCGACCTGGTGCTCGACCTCGACCGCTGCGGCGAGCGCTGCCTGGTGCATGACCCTCGACCGCCGCGGCGATCACCGGCGCCCAGCTCGCCGACCTCGGCGAGCCCCGCGATCGCGGCGCCGCTGCGAGCGCCAGTGCCAGCTCGCTGACCTGGTGATCGACCTCGGCCGCCACGGCGATCACCAGGCGCCAGCGCGCCGACGTCGCCGCTACGGCGAGCACCGGGCCAGCTCACTGATCTCGGCCGCCGCGGCGATCAGGGACGCCAGCTCAGCGACCTCGGCCGCTGCAGCGTAACTGCCCGGTAGTCGTCGTCTGGTAGCGCTCTCGCGTCTCGGTCAGTGTGGCGAGCCAGGAGGCACTGATGGCAGAGACGACGACGGATCGAAGCAGCGGGCCCCGCGTGGTGACCCCGCCAGCCGAGTGGACGCCGCCACGAGGGCGCCTACGATGGCAGCTCGCCGACGGGGAACTGATGGTCGCTCCGCGACGCCTTCCGGAACCTCGCCGACGACTGGCCCATGGCCCGGATCCGCGAGCTCCTGCCCGCCGCGTGGCTCGCGAATCAGCGCCGACAGCAGCAGCAGCCCGACAGAGCTGCCGACCCCATCGATGACGCTGGCGTTGCCGCCGCCGCCTGACCGCGCGGCCACCACGGCTGCGCGATCGCCGCGGGCGCGGCGACCTCGGCGGGTCTTCGGCGCTGCATTCGTCATCGCCGCCACCCTCGCATCTGCTCGTTGGGTTTACGAGACGTCGACTATCGGGCGGTTACGCTGCAGCGATCACCGGCGCCAGCGACTTCGTGCTCGACCTCGACCGCTGCGGCGAACGCCGGCCTTGGTGCTTGGCCTCGGGCGCCAGCTCGCCGACCTCGGCCGCCGGGGCGAGCGCCGGCGCCAGCTCGCCGACCTTGGTGCTCGACCTGGCCGCCGCGCCGATCACGGGTCTCAGCGCGCCAACCTCGGCCGCCGTGGCGAGCGCTCGCGCCAGCTCGCCGACCTCAGGCGCGAGCGGCGCCGGCCTGGTGCTCGACCTCGGCCGCCGCGCCGATCTCCAGGCGCCGACTCGCAGGCCGCAGTCGCGACCGCGCCGCAGGAGCAGGACCCCGACCGGCAAAATCATCCTCCTATCTCATTGAAATTACGTCCAGCGATACGAACAATGTCTGCCCATATCTATCTTCATGTTGACATTGTCGCGGCGCGGGCTAACCTAATGTTCAGGTGAGGGACGACATCCATAGACGGCTTCCGCTGCCGCGGCGATGGAAGAGTCTCGTCCGCGTTGCAACTGGGGATGCGAAGCACCCCGAGTGGGAACGCCACGCTCTAAACGCGGCAGCGTCGGAGCTTCAGGGCCTGAGTCCGGCGCTCGTTGTCGCCGCTAGCCGTAGCGCAGAGCAGCCGAGTCTCTTCGGTGAAGTGGACCCGCGGCTTCGTGAGTTGACCGCCAACCCGATCGACCACGAGTTCCTCCGCGAGCTAGCGGTCGCCCCGCAGCGAAGCCGACGCGAGGCGATGGAGCATGCGGCCAGTAGAGCCCTCGACACGCGAATCGCGGCTCAACTCCGGTCCGTGCGTAACCACACCGCCCGCGAATCGCCTCGCGATGCCGAGCCGCTCAACACCCGCTTGGCCACGGTGTTCGGCGCCTGTGATACCCGCCAACTCGTAGCGCGAATGCTCGATGGAGATCGGCCGGTGGCAGCGCCGCCGCCCGCGCGACGGCCTCTCGACTTCGACGGTGACGTGCGGTTCGGTGTGCTATGAAGAACAAGGCGATCCACTACGTCGACGTTGTCGAGTCCCGCACCGATGGCGCGCCCGGACGCCAGCAGTGCGTTCTCGATCACAACATCACGTTCGACAAGGCCGCGATCGAGCAGGCGACGTTCCGACCGCTCGACGACATCGACATCGACCTGCTCGTGGTGATCTCCGCGGTGTCCTACGTCGACAGGCTGATTCGTCGTCGGCGGGGCACCCAATGGTCGCGTGCTCTGGTGGTCCGGGTACCAGTACACCATCCCGAAACCTGGAGCCGATTGGCGGGTCACCTATCGGCCACGCTGCGGCTCTTGAGCGGCGACGCATGGACCTTCGACTTTCGACAACGGCAGCGACCTCAGCAACCGCAGCAGTTCTTGCCCTCTCTGCCCCCTTCCTTTGAGGGCGCCACCGTGATTCCGTACAGTGGCGGCCTCGATTCCTTCGCGTTGCTCGCGCGCGTTCGGCACTACGAACCCGACGAGAAGGTGCTCTTGGTGAATGCCCGGCGCTTGGTCGTCGAGCAGATCGCGCGTCCCGACGATGTCGCTATGATCGGCGTCCCCTTTGAGTTGCGAGCGCCACACCACAAAGAGCAGTCCTATCGGACTCGAACGTTCAAGTATTTGGCGCTCGCCGCGCTCGTCTGGAAGAAGAACTCGGGCAAGCACATCTTGATCGGTGAGAGTGGTGTTGGCTGCTTGGGTCCGTCGCTCGTGCCCGTCGGGATCGAACATCCCGTGAGGAGTAGCCACCCCGACTTTCTGCACGCACTCCGCGCGCTGTTGGGCCAACTGTGGGCGACGCCGCCGCCGTTCTTGTTCCCGCACTTGTGGAGCACGAAGGGGATGGTCCTTGCCGAGCTACGGGGCTTGAAGACCCTCGAAGGGTGGGAGAACACCCGGTCGTGCAGTCGCAATGTTCAGCGCCAGCACCCAGGAGCCCGAGGCGCCCAGTGTGGGCTGTGCTCCGGTTGTCTGTTCCGGCGCGTGTCGGTTTGTGCTGGCAAACTCGGCCCGGAACCACCGGAGACGTACTTCGAGGACGTGTTCCGCAACGCTCAGCCGAGTGCGGCCCTTACCGATGCAGATCGGGTCGTCGCGCGCTGCGCGATCGCGAACATGGATGAGTTAGCTGGGCTCGCCGACCAAGTCGAGCGGCGAACCGCCGACATCCATGAGCTTGCAGCATCGCTGCAACGTCCCGTCGACGAAACCCGCCTCCACCTCGGCAAGCTGGTCCGTGTGTTTCGCGATGAGTGGCGTGGTCTCCTCGCGCAGCTACCCGAGGCAAGCTGGATCCATAGCTTGACGTTTCACGGTGCTTCATGACTCCAACCGAACAAGCCCGGATTGGCGAGCGACTCCGCGTATCGCGCACCGCAGCAGGGCTTACTCAAGAACAGGCAGCCGAAGCTGTCCAGGTCGCCCGCACGACGCTCGTTGCGATCGAGCGAGGAGATCGAGAAGCGCGCCCGGAGGAGCTACTGGCGCTCGCTAAGCTGTACGGCGTTAGCGTCCACTCGTTACTGCGACCTGCCGCAGTCAAGGTCGAGATCGTCGGTCAGTTCCGGAAGAAGGCCCGTGCGGCCAATAGCGACAAGGACGAGATCGCCGCGATGGCGACCCTCCATGACATCGCGGCGGCGTACGTCGAGTTGGAGCGGCGGCTGAACAAGGTCGGGACCGTCGACTATCCGCCCGAGCGCAAGATAGGTCGTGGACGTCTAACCCAGCAAGCAGAGGAGCTGGCCGCCGAGCTTCGCTCGCGCCTCGGCCTCGGCCTCGGCCCCATCCCTGACTTGGAGGGGATCTTGGAGCTGGAGCTGGGCGTGCGGATCTTCGTACGTGCGCTTCCGTCGTCGATCTCGGGCGTCTACGCATACCATCCCGAGTTGGGGGCCATCATCGTGCTCAACACGCTGCATCCTCGCAGCCGCCGACGGTGGACCCTTGCGCACGAGCTGGCTCACTTCATGACCACTCGTTTCGAGGCGAGTGTGGTTCGAGCAAAGGAAACGCGAAAAAGCCAGGACGACGTCTTCGCCGATGCGTTCGCTGCGGCGTTCCTCATGCCGAACGCCACGGTGCGCCGCATCTTCGACGAATACGTCGGTGCCGAGGGCAAGTTCTCCATCCGGCACATCGTGCTCGGTGCGCGGCGCCTCGGCGTGTCGTTGGAGGCGTTCTGTCGCCAGCTCGAGAACCTCGAGTTCCTGCCGAGCGGCACCTTCGAGGCGCTCAAGGACCGGGGCCTGAACGAGAAGGCCGTACAGGAGGCCGTAGGGGTCGAGGACGAGTCCGCGGGGATGGAAGGAACCCGTCTGTTGTTGCTGGCCGCGGAAGCTGCAGAGAAGGGCATCTACAGCGAGGGCCAGCTCGCTGACATGCTGGTGTTGAACCGCGTCGAGCTTCGCGAGGCGCTCGATGCCTTCTCGTCCATCGAGTCGCTCGATGTCCCACTAGAGGCGCGCCGGTAATGCCAGCGGGCAGGGTCTTCGGCGCCAGCGTAATCATCAACTTGCTCGGAAGCGGCGTGGCAGAGCGAATCCTGCGCGTCCTCCCGGGGAGCCGCATCGTCGTCGAGGACACGTCGCGCGAGGTGATTCGTCATCCGCTCGACCGGACCAACCGCGCGGATCCCGTCGCGCCGCTGTTGGCGGCGGGACTTCTTGAGCAGGTCTCCTTGACAGCCGATTCCCTCACCACCTTCATGGGGCTCGTCGGAGCCGAGTCACCCGATGACTCTCTGGGCGATGGCGAGTCCGCTGCGATCGCCGTGGCGCACCATCAGCAGCTCATCGTCGCGCTCGACGACCAGAAGGCGAGGCGCATTGCCGGAGATCGATTTCCGCAGCTGCGGCTCGTGTCGAGTGTCAAGGTTTTTGCGTTGCCCGAGGTCGCGGCCGAGTTGGGCAACAACTTGGCGAACGCGGTCCACTCGGCGCTGATCAACGCGCGGATGCGAGTCCTTGCCGAAGACGAGGCCTGGGTTCGAATGCTCCTCGGTGATCGCGCCGACGAAGCGCCCAGCATGCGAAGGCGAAGACGATGACGGCTCGCAAGAACCGGATGCCGACTGCCAAGGACGCGACCACGAAGTCGCTGGTGAGACGCGGACGCGCTGCTCCTGCCCGACCGCTCTCAAGAGCAGGGCGACGTACGCCGGCGAGGGCTGTGAACGGCGTGAGCCTCGCGATCGACGTCTTCCTCCGCATCGGCAAGTACGTCACCGTTCGGTCCACGAGCTCGAGGTATGGAAGCACGAGAGGCGCGATCGAAAACTCTAGTGTTGTCGACGCACTGCAACCCCTCACGCTCCAATCGGAGCGTGGCTTACATCAGATCGCACCGGACTCGTATGCCACCGATGAAATCAACGATCCAACTCTCCTTCGCGGCTGGCCACTGTATCGCCCGTGCTGCGCTCGCGTCAGCAAGATCTCGGACGGCCTGTGATGGATCAAGGCTTGCTGGTCGGGTCAGCCGGATCGGTATGAGCATCTCGCTCGTCGCCGTCCCAGAAGCCGTCCCCATCGCGATCGACACCGATCCGCTCGCCCGAACCGGGCGGCACGCAGGTGTACGTCACGGGCCGACCGCCGTGCGTGGCCAGGAACTGTAGCGCCGCGTCGTGGATCGGTGGCAGCACGTGCCGATCGCTCTTGAACAAGCCCGATCCGATGTACAGGAAGCCGACCTCGACGTCGGCGACCTCGGTCTTGGCGATCAGATCGCACTCCCCTGCGTCCGCGCGCTGGCGCAGGAGCTCGACGCGGGATACCACGGCCGCGGCGCTCGATGCCGTGAGCGTGATCTGCTGGCCCACGATGGGCGCGAGGTTCGTGGGGAACGCCAGCAAGAACGCCTCGATCTGCCGGCGCTGAAGCTCTCCCTCGGGCCCCGTCAGCAGCCCGCCATTGCCGACCCCGGTGACGAGGATCGAGAAGGTGATTCCATGATGGAACCGGAACAACGTATCGACGTCCCCGTCGTGGGTGAACCCGAAGCCCCGCACCTGGTCGCCCTGGGAATCGTTGTCACCCGGTTCGAACCCAGGATTTTCCGGATTCCCGAACATCCCGACCTTCTGATAGAGGTTGCGGAGATGGGGGATCTTGAACAGCTGCGGGTTGAACGCGAAGCTGTTGCGGCCGAACGTGCCGAAGAACCCGGGCGCCGCGCTGTCCGGGTTGCCGTGCAGGTCGAGCGTGTGGCAACTCTCGCACGACAGGATGGGGCATGATCCGTCCCGACACGCCGGGATGCCGCAGTTCGTGTGTTCGAACAACTGATGTCCGGTCTCCTGATCGGGCGTGAGCACGTTGTCGAGCGGCCGGTTCGGGTTCGGCGGATACCTGACCTGGAGGATGAAGTCGGTGAACGCGTCCATGTCCCCCTGCGGGATGAATGAGTCGCGGCCGAGCAGATCGGTGAACCCGAGCTGGAACTTCTCGAACGCCGCATGCTCGTCGAACGTCCCGCTGTCCGGCTGGGCGGTCGGCGCGTCGTTGCCGCCGGTCCGGTCGCCGCGCCAGTGCATCGGGCCGGCGTTGGCCATCCCGCGCAGGCTTTGCACGATCATCGGACCCTTCATCGGGTGAAAGATGGGCAGCATGGGTTGCTGCGTGATCAGGTTGAACAGGGGGGTTGCGAACGGCCCGGGGTCGTTGCTCACCTGCCCGTCCGGGTTGCCGAGGTTCCACGCCAGGCTATCGAAGTCGCCGAACACGTGGCAGCTCGCGCAGGACGAGTCGCCATGGCTCGACGAGCGCGAGGCGTCATAGAGGAACCGGCGACCGACCACCACGCTCGCCGGCTCCGGGTTGTGCATCGCCACGTGCGCAGTCTCGGCCTTCGTCGTCGTGTCGATGATCGAGATCGCGTCGTCGAACCGCGTCATCACGTAGAGCTGCCTGCGATCTTCGTCGAGCACCACGCCCGTGGGGCCGCCGCCGCTGACGTGGATCTGGTTCGCAGCGCTCGGCACGAAGCTGTCGTTCTCGAGCTGCGCGGTGGAGAACACCCCGACCTTGTCGGATCCGAGCGCCGCGACATAGAGCGTCGCCCCGTTGCCGGTCACGGCCATGCCCTGCGGCGACGCGAGGGACCTGGCATTCTCGGCGTTCGGGATCGGCGCGCAGCAGCTACCGAAGTTGATGTGCTTGTTCAGGTGCCGGGGAGCGACACCGCCCCCGGGCGTGAGCACGGTGATCCGGCTCTCGTGCAGGTGCCCGCGCAGGCTGTGGCCGGCGAACAGGCCGGGGCCTTCGAACATCTCGAGGTTGTTCGCATCGGTATTGGCGACGTAGATCTTCCCGCTCACGGGATTGACCACCATCGAGTACAGGATGGTACCGACCGTCTGGAAGAAGCCGCCTGCTCCCGGCAGCTGGTGCGGCGGGTTGGCCATGGCGTCGAGCACGAACACGTCCTTGTCGGGCAACGAGAACTTCACGTACTGGTCGCGGGGGCGGCCGAGCGGGTCGACCCAGTGCGCGCCGTTCCACTTGACGATGGTCCCGGTCTCGGGTGCAGCGTGCCCGTCGACATTGCTGGTAGGTCCTGCGACACCGTCCGTCCCGAAGCCATCGGGCAGTAGCGCCTCGCCGACGATGGTGGTCTGGTTGCCGGTGTGGAAGCCGGCGGCGTAGACGCGGGTGCCGTCGGGCGTCACCGCGAGCGCGCGCGGCGTATCCGTGAACAGGGTCACGATGGTCAGCGCAGCGCCACCGAGGGTGTTACCGAGCGCGTTCGCATCGAACACCCAGACATCTGCGCGCCCCACGCCCGGAACCGTGAGCTGCGGATCGAACGGGATGTTCTGGCCGCGATGGGCTGTCGTGATGAACGCTCGCCGTCGATGGGGACCGGCGAACACGATGTCGCGAGGCTCGTCGCCGACCAGGAGCGTGCGCTCGACGTGCCCGGATGTCGCGTTGTCGTCGAGCTTGACGATGCTCACGCTGTCCGAGAGGTGGTTGACCACCCAGACTTCCTGATCGGTTCGCGCGGCGACGGCGACTGGCTCGAGCCCCACCGGGATGGAGCCGATGTGGGTGAGCTGATGCTGCTTGACCCGGAAGATCTCGAGGCGGTTATCGGGCGTGTTGACCGCGAACAGGTGCTGCTTGTCCGGAGACAGCGCGAGCGGTCGCACCTGGCCGCTCTCGAACAGCGTGAACGACGGACGAGACGCTGCAAGGGACGACCCAGGGGAAGCTGCCTGTGCCGGTGCCTGATGTTGCGTGCTGCCGACGTCAGGAGCCGCCGCTC
Organism: Galbitalea sp.; assembly: GCA_036499165.1. Classification (GTDB taxonomy): domain Bacteria; phylum Actinomycetota; class Actinomycetes; order Actinomycetales; family Microbacteriaceae; genus Galbitalea. The sequence continues at coordinate 12,064 of DASYEE010000070.1, forward strand.
CCTCGGAGTCACCGTTCTCGGACAGCGGGGCACACGAGGCCGTGGCAGCGACCGCCATCACGGCCATGAGCCATCTCGTCGAGTCGAAGCAAGAGTGTCGCTGGTCCATTCTCATTTCCCCCTTGTACGTTGTTACTCGCCGCCGCCACAACGAGACTGCAGGACTACGACTACAGTCGCGGGACGAGACCCACATGTTAAATGACAATCAGCTGCCTCGTCAAGAAGTCGCCAATCGTGACTACGAAGCGCGGAACTCTGCCGTATGGCAAGCCGGCGTCACAAACCCGGGCCAGACCACGCGCGCGCCAGCGCGAGGGTCCTGGCATTCTCGGGGACGTTCTCGAGGAAGCTCTTCTTGTACGCTGGATCGGTGATCCGACCGGCGATGGCGAGCAGGCGCCCCCGCGCCTCGGCGATGGCATGTCGCGCAGCGTCATGCGCACCGGTTGCGTGGAGCGCCTCGGCGTGGGTGAGCCGTACGAACGCACCACGGAACATGCCGCAGCCGCCCATGGTCGTGTAGCGCGAGACAGCGTCTTCGGCGACGGCGAGGGCCTCCGCGACACGCCCCTGGGCGAGGCGGAGCGCCGCGAGCGTCCCCAGGGCGGCTGAGCGATCGATGGGCACCGTCATCTCGAGCGCGACCTGGATCTCGCGCTCGGCCGCTTCCAGCTCCCCCATTCGACGGAGCACCTCCGCGAGCACCCAGCGGCCACGGCCCTCTTCCAGCGGAAAGTGCTGTGCGTGTCCGTGCTCGCTCAGCTGGGTTGCCAGGGCGCGCGCCTCACCGAGCGCACCGCGGTCGGCGAGGACCCAGGACAGGGCGAAGCGCCGCATGTTGCTGGCCAGGCCCAGCGACTTGTCGGCCGACGGGATCCCTCCCAGCGCTCGCTCCGCAGCCGCGAACGCCCCGAGGTACCAGAGGTTCATCCCTCGAAACAACTGCATGTTCAGGAACAGCAGCTCACCCCCGATCAAGTCGAAGATCGGCTGGATCGCGTCGCTGTGCTCGAGGCCTCTCCACGGATCCTCGTGCGCGTAGGAAGCCCTCATTGCGATGGTGAGGTTCCACCAGAAATGAGCGAGCGGATCCCGGTTCTCTGTTGGGCGGATGACCGCGAAGAACCGCGCCTCCGCGGCAGTCCCCTCCGGGACTCGCCCGAGACCATCGAGCACGCTGATCCCGGACAGGAAGGCGAGCGCCACCCTCCCCGCAGCCCCGGGGGCAGGGGTGACCTCCCCGAGCAGCGCGATCGTCGCCACGAGATCTCCAATCCTGCCGGCCACCATCATGCCTTCGATATACACGTTGATCGCCTTGGCCCATGGGACGGAGCCTGGTGGTGCCGAGCGCATCAACTCTTCGGCGTCGGGCATCACCTCGCTGCTCAGATGCAAGCCCTGGCCGGAGGCGTCGCAGCGGATGCCGAGCAAGTCGATCCGGAGCTCCTGCGGAGGTGCGCAATCGAGGCCGAGTTTGGCGCGAGCCATGGTCGCCTGGAGGTCGAGGATGTGAAATGCCTGCTCCGACGCGCGTAGATAGTGGCCGGCCGATCGCGCGCTTTCTGCCCCGCGCTCGAAGTGGCCGGCCAGCACCATGGGATCGCCCTCGCCGTGCTGCTCGAGCCACTCGCCCGCGAGGCGGTGTCCGAGCCGCTTGTCCTCCTCGGTCAACATCGCGTAGACCCCTTCGCGGAGCAGCGCGTGGCGGAACTTGAACTCTCGGTCCCCGGCAAACCGGCTCTCTGGCCTCACGACCAGGACCTCCTGCTCGACCAGCTTCGCGAGCCACTCGCCCACCATCGTTGCCCCCATGGCTCCGCCCAGCAGGACGACCACGCTGCCCTCCCAGCACACCTCACCGAACACGCTGGCGGCGCGCAGCACCCGCCGCGCCTCGAGCGCGAGCCGGCCGAGCCGGGTCTCGACCATGGCCAGCACCGTCTCCGGCAGCACCTTGTCCTTGCCCTCTGCCACCGCGCGGATCAGCTCTTCCAGGTAGAACGCGTTGCCATCGGCCTGCTTCACCAGGCGCTCCGTCGTCTCCCGGTCCACACCGTCGCCGAGCACCTGCCGCACCAGCCGCTCACCCGCCTTGCGCCCCAGCTCCTTGAGCCGGATCTCCTGCGTGTTCTGGCGCTCCGCCCACAGCTTGGGAAACACCTCGTACACCTCGGGTCGTGCCAGCGCGAGCACCATCCACGGCTGCGCCCTCCGTTCCCGCAACGCCGTGTCGATGAACCGCACGGTCCCGAAATCCCCCCAGTGTAGATCTTCGAGCACGAGCAGGACCGGCTGCACCGAGGTCTCCGCCTGCAGGAAGTCCATCCACGCCTTGCGCATCTGCTCGCTCATCAGCTGCGCGTCCTGCCGCGCCGCCTTGAGCGCCGCG
>DASYEE010000071.1:0-3273 GCA_036499165.1 Galbitalea sp.
GCGCAGCAGTTGCATGACGATGAACTCGATGTTGGTGCCGGGCGCGTGATGACCGGTGTCGAGGCAGACCATGGCGCGCTCGCCGAGGGCACTGACCTGCGCGTAGCTGGTGCCCCAGTCCGGAACGTCGGTGTGGTAGAAAGCCGGCTCGAAGAACTTGTACTCGAGCACCAGGCGCTGGTCGTCGCCGATCCGGGCGTAGATCTTGGCCAGGGAGTCGGCGAGGCGATCCTGCCGGGCTCGCAGATCGCTCTGCCCCGGATAGTTGCTCCCGTCGGCGAGCCAGATCTTGAGGTCGCGCGAACCGGTCTCGTTCATGATGTCGATGCACTCGAAGTGGTGGTCGATCGCCTTCTGGCGGATCTTGGGGTCGGAGTGCGTGACGCTGCCGAGTTTGTAGTCGTCGTCCTGGAAGGTGTTCGAGTTCACCGTGCCCAGCCCGACACCGTTGTCGGCGGCGTGCTTGGCCAGGTCGGCGAAGCTGTCGACCTTGTCCCACGGGATGTGTAGGGCGACCGTCGGGGCGAGACCGGTGTGCTTGTTGACCTGAGCGGCATCCGACACCTTCTCGAAGGGGTCGCGCGGCACGCCGGGTTGCGTGAACACCTTGAAGCGCGTGCCCGAGTTGCCGAACGCCCAGGACGGCAGTTCGATCGCCTGCTCGGCGAGGCGGGGTGCGATGGACGCGAAGTCGGTCATGAGAGTGGGTTCCTGTCCGAGCGGCTGCGCCCGATGAATCGTTTCATTTCAGAAGTCGGGATGACACTATCCGCGTGGCGGAAGAGCGTCAAGTTGGTCATGCAAGTTGAAGATCTCGTCCATCGGCACGAGCCCCTGGTCTGGGCGCGTGTCGAGGGCGGGAAAAAGCTCTGACATCTCGGCCTCCCAGCGGGCGGCAACAGCGGACTCGGCGAGAGAGCGCTGCGAGGCGGCGAGGTCATCGACTTCGAAGTAGCCGGTGAGCAGACCGTCTGGCCGCAGGAAGAGCGAGTAGTTGCGGCGCCCGGATGCAGCGATCGCTTCGAGCATGTCCGGCCAGACAGCGGCGTGGCGCGCCCGGTACTCGTCGAGCCGCGAGGGATCGACCTGGAGTTGGAAGCACACGCGCTGCACGGCGACGCTCCTTGACGTGAGGGATGGGGGCCCGCCCGGCCGGTGCGACCGGACGGGCCCCGCGAAGGAAATCAGCGACTAGAAGTTGAACTGGTCGATGTTGCCCTTGTTGTACTTGAACGGGTCGCCGAGCAGCACGGTGCCATCGGCGCCGACCTTGAAGGTGCCGAGGGTGCCTGCCTTGAAGCTGTCGCCCTCTTTGCCGGTGATGGTGCCGTCGATCAGGGCCTTCGCCGCGTAGGCAGCGAGGTAGCCGAGGTCGCCCGGGTTCCACAGCGCGAACTCGGTGACAGTGCCGTCTTTGACGTAGTCCTTCATCTGGTTCGGCGTGCCGAGACCGGTGACCGCGACCTTGCCCTTGAAGGCCGAGGTAGAGATGTAGCGCGCAGCGGCGGCGATTCCGACCGTGGTGGGCGAGATGATGCCCTTCAGGTTCGGGTAGGTCGTCAGCAGCGCCGCGGTCTTGTCGAACGAGGTCTGGTCGTCGTCGTTGCCGTATACCACGTCATCCAGCTTGATGTTCGGGTGGTTGGCGGCCAGGTCCTTCTTCATCAGGTCGATCCACGCGTTCTGGTTGGTCGCGTTGGCCGAGGCCGACAGGATCGCGATCTCACCGGAGTCGTTGATCTGCGAGGCGATCATGTCCACCTCGACCTTGGCGATGCCGTCGGCGGTCGCCTGGTTGATGAACAGGTCGCGGCATCCGACCGCGGTATCCGAGTCGAAGGTGACGACCTTGACACCGGCCTTCTGGGCCTGGTTGATTGCCGAGCACGGGGCCTTCTGGTCGTCGGCAGACAGCACGATCGCGCCGACCTGCTTCTGGGTCAGCGTGTTGATGTAGCTGACCTGGGCATCCGGCGCCGCGGCGGCGGGGCCGACCTCGGCATATGTGCCCTTGAACTCGGTGATCGCCTTCTTGCCACCGGCGTCCGAGGTGTCGAAGTAGGCGTTGCCAAGGTTCTTCGGCAGGAAGGTGATGGCGTAGTTGTGTGAACCGCCGCCTCCTGAGCTGCCGCCGCTCGCGGTGCCGGCGCAGCCGGCGAGAAGCAAAGCGCTCGCTGCCAGGGCAGCGACCCCGGCAAGACGAACACTGTGTCGAGTCTGGAACATCGTTGTTTCCTTTCGTGGTGAGTCGCGATGTGACTGCATCGGCGCGGGCAGGACGGGTCAGCTGGATGCCGGACCCCTCGTCTCGCGTCGCTTTCTCCCCGCGCTGAGCCGAGTGCGTTGCACCCAGGCGAGGAAGCTGGTGAGGATCACCGAGAGCACGAGGAGGGTGCCGGTGATCACGTTGATGACGTCGGAGGTGATGCCGGCCAGGCGCAGGGCGCTGGCGAGCACGCCGATCAGGAGGGCGCCGGCCAGGACGCCCGGGAGCGCTCCGCGTCCGCCGAAGATCGAGACACCGCCCAGCAGCACGGCCGCGATCACCGAGAGCTCGAGGCCAGTCGCGTTGTCCCCCCGGGCGCTTCCGAAGCGCAGGGTGTAGAAGATCCCGGCGAGCGCCGAGACGAAACCGGCGAGCACGAACAGGATGAACTTGGTGCGTGCGAGCCTCACGCCTGAGAACACAGCGGCATCCGAGCTCAGGCCGATCGCGTAGATGCCGCGCCCGAACGGGGTGAAATGCAGGATCACGCCGAACGCGATCGCGAGAACGATGATGAGGATCGTCACCGATGGGATCAGGGTGCCCGGCAGCGTCGACGTCGCGAGGTCGGTCCAGAACGCGGGGAACGAGGTCACCGCTGTGGTCCCGAGCAACCCCTGGGCCAGGCCGCGGTAGAGCGCAAGAGTTCCGATCGTCACGGCGAGCGACGGCAGTCCGACCCTGGTGACAAGCAGGCCGTTGATTGCCCCCCCGACCGCGCCGACCAGCAGGGCGATGCCGGCGGCCGCCGGGAACGGCCAATGCGCCTGCGTCAACAGTCCGATGACCGAACTCGAGAGGCCCATGGCGCTGGCAACGGAGAGGTCGATCTCGCCGGTGATGATCACCAGGGTCATTGGCAGCGCGATCAGCAGCACCGGGGTCATGTCCAGCAGCAGGAAGTCGTAGGTGATTGGCGCCGCGAAGTGCTGCACCGTCACCGAGGCGATGATGATCACCAGGATGAGCAAGGCGATGATCGCGGTCTCACGCCGCAGCAGCACCCG
>DASYEE010000072.1:0-2422 GCA_036499165.1 Galbitalea sp.
GGGTGGACTGGTTGTCGTCTTGTCAGCGGCCCTCTACTTCGTCGCCGTCCGCTCCGCGAGACGACATCTGTGGGGCACTCGAATTCTCGCGATCTTGGGCATCGTCAGTGGCGGGGCACTCGTCGTCATGGTCTTGACTGACTGGCCCGGCGAACAACTGGCGCGATTCTGGGCGGATCATTCGATTCTCGCGACGGTCGTATCCAGCCTGCTCTTGCTCAGTGTGGGCTACCTCGCCTTCGAAGCCGGAGAGAATGCAAACCAGGCGGAGCTGAACCGGTCGGTGACCTCAGCAGGGCTGTCCGGGCTCGTCGACCATCTGATCGACGTAGACATGGCGGATTCAACTGGTCGTCGCAACACCTTGATCAAGGTGGTGTGATGTGGCGAAGCAAAAGGACGCGAAGCTCAGTGGTGTTGGGCGGCGGCAGTGGGCGGCTGATCGTGCGTTGCGGCCGTCGATGCGCTCACCGGGGCGGCCGGAGCCGTCGCGTTCGGTGCAGCGGGAGTTCTGGCGGCTGATCGCCCAAGGTGTTTCGACCGAAGGCGCTGCCGCGGGAGTTGGCGTGTCAACGCCGGTGGCGAGTCGGTGGTTCCGTCACGCTGGCGGCATGTCACCGATCGGTTTGGATGAGCCCACGGGACGGTATCTGTCGTTCGCTGAGCGGGAGGAGATAGCGCTGCTACGTGCCCAGGATGTCGGTGTGCGTGAGATTGCCCGCCAGATTGGGCGTGACCCCGGGACTGTCTCCCGTGAGCTGCGGCGAAACGCGGCCTCCAGGTGTGGCAAGCCGGTCTACCGCGCGGGTGTCGCGCAGTGGAAGGCCCAGCAGGCAGCGAAGCGACCGAAAACCGCGAAGCTCGCGGTCAACGATCAGTTACGGGAGTATGTGCAGGAGCGACTCGACGGCAGCGTCCGCCGTCCCGATGGCAATGTGGTCTCGGGCCCGCCGAGCGGGGTCTGGAAGGGGCGCAACAAGCCGCATCGACAGGACAGACGTTGGTCGACTGCGTGGAGCCCGGAGCAGATCTCGCACCGCTTGCCGATGGACTTCCCCGATGATGAGTCCATGCGCATTAGCCATGAGGCGATCTACCAATCACTGTTCGTCGAGGGACGTGGGGCGCTCAAACGGGAGTTGGTCGCGTGCTTGCGAACCGGCCGTGCGTTGCGGGTTCCACGGGGCCGGACGCAAAACAAGCCGCAGGGACATGTCACCGCCGACGTCGTGATCAGCGAACGCCCCGCTGAAGCCGCCGATCGCGCCGTGCCTGGGCATTGGGAAGGCGACCTGATCATCGGGATCGGCCGGTCGGCGATCGGCACGCTCGTGGAACGCAAGAGCCGCTCCACGCTGCTGGTACACCTTCCCCGGCTCGATGGGTGGGGGCAGGCGCCGCCGGTGAAGAATGGACCCGCGCTGAGCGGATACGGTGCCGTGGCGATGAACGCGGCCTTGGCCGCGTCACTGGCGCAGCTGCCCAAGCAGCTACGTCAGACCCTCACCTGGGACCGCGGCAAAGAGCTATCCGGGCATGCCCAGTTCACGTTCGACACCGGAACGAAGGTGTTCTTCGCCGACCCGCACTCACCCTGGCAACGGCCCACGAATGAGAACACCAACGGTGTTCTGCGTCAATACTTTCCGAAGGGAACCGATCTATCTCGATGGTCTGCAGAAGAACTTGAAGCGGTCGCTTACGCCGTCAACAACAGGCCACGCAAAGTCCTCGGTTGGAGGACCCCCGCCGAAGTCTTTGCAGAGCAACTACACTCGCTTCAACAACCCGGTGTTGCATCGACCGATTGAACTCACCCATCGCCCTGTCCATGATCTCCAACGACCATGCACCCCCTGAGTTCGAGATAGACGGCAAGCCCCTTCGCTGGATCCGCCCGATTCGCGAGGGATTGCAAAACGGGCCGACGGCAGTTGAGCTTGCCGAGAACACCGACGGTCGACACTTCCCTGACTGGCGTCAGGATCTCATCGACCAATGCATCCGGCGCATCATCGCTGGGATGCGCGATTGGGCCGCCCTCATCACCGTGTCAAGCGATGGGCGTCAGGTCTTGAAGCGCTTCGGTGAGGTGCGCCTGGACCTCCTCCAGCTTCGCGACGGCCTGGGCAGACACGGCTTGGACGAATCGGAAACACTACTTCGCGGATTGCGAAAAAATCTTCAGCGCTTCGCCATCGGGCTCGAACACGTCTCGTCCCTTGACCATCCGAGGCCCGGTCTCACCAACTTCGTGCCTGGCGGACTGTCGTCGTCGGAGGCCGAGGTGACGGTCGAACGGCTGAGGAGACTGTCGCCGCCCACGGCAGGAGCTCTGATGTCGCTGCTCAACTCACTCGACGAACGAGCGCGTTGACCGTCCGTGCCCAGCCCAAATGCCTGAGAGCCCGGATGTGGAGGC
>DASYEE010000073.1:0-3477 GCA_036499165.1 Galbitalea sp.
ATCCGTGTTTCACGTCTCTACGGTGTCCTCCACGCGAAGTAGTGTTCGCCCAATGCGGACGGCGGCTGAGTGGGCCAAGATTAATCTCGGTGACGGCACGCGCCTGCTGCTGGGCCACCGCAGCGACGACCGTGGGCTAGATGCCAGGCCTGTGGAATTAGCTGAGGATCTCGCCGCGGAGATGCGGGATGTATGCCAGATGTCCCTAGCGAGTCTCGCCGGCCGCTCCGTGAGGCGGTACTCAAACCTCGGCGGCCTAGATGGCGACGACTTCCTTAGCCTCGAAATCAAGCCAATCGCCCAGGACGATGGCGCGACCCCGTCCTCAGAGCAGGGTGCCAAGCCATCCGTCGACCTCGAAGAGTCCTTGAGCGCGGCCGACATCGTCGGCCTCTCCCTCAACGCATTCTCAGATGAGGAGTTCCTCGATCGCGACCAGCTGTTCGGCGGTGGTTGGTTGTTCTACGCCGTCGTCGTCGAAGTCAGGGACAGCGACAATCCGATTGCGTTCGTCCGCCAATACAACCCTCAGCGCGGCTTCGATCCCGGTCGACTTCTTAGCGTCTACGGGGACACGCTTAAGAAGCTGAACGATCCCGTGTTCTTGTTTGACAACCGGTTCGATGTGATCGTCGCCTCCGACGAGGTCGCCGTGTTGCAGGTGACCGCGTTCCAGCGCGTCTTCGCCGATGTTGGTGTCGTCGCTTCCGAAGTACCCGCGGACGTCGGAGCTCTCGAAACCGAGCTTAACGTCCCAGTCGAGGAGGCATCGAGGACCATGCTGACCGCATCGTGTCAGGATCGGCATCGCCTGGCTGCCCGTCTGAAGAAGCTCGCCCGCCAACCGCATCTGAAACTTGTCACACGGGAATCGCTGCGAGCCGCGATGGAAGCCCACTCCCTCGATGCAGATCGCTTCGGGTCCGGGCCGGCGATTGTCCTCGGGTCGATGGACGACGTACGCGTGTTCTTGGATGTGCTCGAGAAACGCTACTACGAAGCCGACTTCACAGGCGAGCACATGCGTGCCGACAACGCCTCGGTACGCGCAAGCTAGTCCGACGATGCGAAAGCACCCTACGCTTCGTAGACCACCAACAGCCGAACCAGCGCTCGCGCCGCCATGTGGTCGGCGGCGATCTGGGTGTCGAGCGCGGCGATGGTCTCGTCGTCGGTCGACTGGTTGCGCATGGCGAGGCGGTCGAGGTTCGTGTGAATCAAGTCCTGGTGGCGGCGGCGGAGTTGGAGGAGGTAGCCGGCGGTCAGGGGGACGTTGATCGGCTCCGCGTTCGGGCCCGGGGTCCAGCCGAGGGCGTCGAGGACGGCGAAGGCGTCGCGGTAGATGACCGAGACGGCGTGCTGCGCCTGAGGGTTGAGGTCGAGGAGGTCCTCGAAGTGATGGTGGTTGGCTTCCAGGACCACGAGGGTCTGGTGGCGGAGGATCTCGCCGAGGGGCGAGTCGACGGAGATCACGCAGGCGTCGTTACGCTGCGGCGTGCTCATGGGAGGTCTGTTCTCCTTGGGCCATGCCCCCGGCCGTTCCAGCGGCGCGGGGGCGATTTTTGGGGCTCGGGAGACGTTACCGAGGGGCGCGGATCGATCGGGCGCTAGCCCTGGCAGTCGCGGTCGCCGTCGGGCGCCGCATCACACCTTCCACACGCACGGCGAGGCTGTATCCGCCGCTGCCGCCGTCCTTGCCGACGGTGCGGCCCGGAGCGGACCGCGAAGAGGCAGGTCCTTCCGCGCATTCCGCAGGTCGATCACGACGGCGTCCGATGCGACCTCGATGCGACATCAAAGCCGTGTCCGAGCGTCTGCGAGCCCCTACGAGGGACCACCGAGCGCTTGGCTGGCCCACCCTGGATCGGCATGAACGCAGCGAGTCCCGGCCGATCCGTGCGAGACCCTGAAGCGGGCGACGGGGGTCGAACCCGCGACCTTTGGCTTGGGAATGCCCCAGGAGCAGGGGGATTTGGCTTAGGTACGGGATTTTACCGGACGGCGGGGATGGTTGGCGAGGGTCGGTTGTGCGGCGTGTGGGACATGGTTAGGGACATGAACTTCAGGCTGCGGGGCACTCACCAACCGGTCGCGCAACGGCGACTCTGGACGCGCCAGGCGCGAGCACCTCGAAGGACACCGACCTGCGTCGATGCACTCGGCCGCGTCATGAACCCCATGGGCCGGTGTTCTCTAACTAGAAGGCCACCGCGGTGCGCCGGCGATCGGTTGCCCCTGGATACTCGTCCCAGTGGCGACCGTCGAGCTCACGACCGTTCGACTTCGGGCGGTGACCGCCCCACTGCTTGAAGAAAAAGGCAACGCCCTCTTCACTGCAGGCGTCGCGCAGGCCACGGATCCAGTCAGCGTCGACACGGCGGTGGCGCGCCCCTGACTCGCCACCCGCGATGAGCCAGTCGATGCCGTCGAGATTGAGATCCTCGAGCGGACCGAGGAGCGGTTCGGCGCTGATGAAACGCACAGCCGCGGGAACCGTGCGCAGAGCGTCTGCGCGATGAACAAAGCGCCGGTTCTCGATCGTGACGCCCATCCACACGTTCGGGGGCCAGTCGAAGTGATCGGCCAACTCGACGAGACGATCTTGGCGCTTGGTAAGAATCTGGAAGGTGTGCCAGTGCGCTTTGCGCATCGTCGCGAAGACCTGCTCGACGAACTCGATCGGGATGTCCTCGTGAAAGAGGTCCGACATGGAGTTGACGAAGATCGTCTTCGGCTTCCGCCACCGCAGCGGAACGTCGAGGCGCTCTGGCCAGAGGCGCAGGTCAAACCCTTGCTCGTAAGGATGGCCCGGGATGCCGCGCCATCGTTCGGCGAAGACCATGGCGTAGCAATGCGCGCACCCCGGGCTGACCTGGCTGCAGCCGGTGACCGGATTCCAGGTCGCTTCGGTCCACTCGATTGTGCTGGCCTGTGCCATGGCTGCTCATTCTCCCTCGTCGGTCGAGAACCTCTATCGCGCTACGAACGTATGTTCGTATTCGAGTCGGACGTCACCGAAAACGCATCTTGATGCGCTTGCCTTCCTTAAATCGCCTGGCGTCTTGAGGGCGGTCGACTTCGATCACCTCACTTTTCTCCGCGGGCACCAACGTCCGCTGCTTGAGATGGCCGTCGAGGAAACGCGAGTGCTCTGTCAGCGCCATCGCGTCCTCGACGCTGAACCAGTCGTGACCGAAGCGATCACGCAGCAGCCCGAGCAGCGGAGCGGTGTCAGGCTCGGCCGGCGGCAGATCGCCGAAGAGAGCGTCCTGCCCCGCTGGTGCCGAGCGGGGCGGCGCGAAGCCCTGTCCGTTGACGGGATCGACGATCCAGAAGCCCTCCTTGATGCTCGCCAATCCGCGGAGATTGCTCGAACCGCCCACGATCCAATACTCGTTGCTGCCGTCAGGTGGCTTGAGACGGAACGGGAGGGTGTAGCTCAAGCCCGCTTTGACTAGCTGCGCGCGGAACAGGTCA
>DASYEE010000074.1:0-3514 GCA_036499165.1 Galbitalea sp.
TCGTCGCTGCGTGGTATCTGCGCAACATCCGCGGTGGCCGCGAGTTCTATGCGATCGGCTCCGATCCGGATGCCGCAAACCTGTACGGCCTCAAGGTGGGCCGCCGAGTGCTGCTGGCGTTCGTCGTCAGCGGCACGCTCGCCGGGTTGGCCGGGGTGCTCTACGTCGCCCGCTACGGCACAGTGGACTCGCAGGCAGGCTCCGGCTTCGAACTGCAGGCGGTCGGCGCGGCGGTGATCGGCGGCGTCGCGATCTTCGGCGGCGTGGGCTCGGTCTGGGGCGCCGCGATCGGAGCCATGCTGCTCCTCACCATCAACCGGTCGCTGCCGGTGCTCGGCATCCAGGACTTCTGGCAGCAGGCCGTGGTCGGCGCCCTGATCATCGCCGCCATCGTGCTCGATCGTGTGCTCGCCCTGCGACAAGCGAGACGGCTGACCGTGATGGAGGACTCGGCAGCATGACCGCCGCGACTCCGACCCCCACTGCCGCCACGGCTTCGGCGCGCGCGTACCCGAGCTACGGCCGCCCGCTCTGGCAGCGGATCCTGCTGCGACGCGAATCCGCGATCATCGCCCTGCTCGTGCTGGTGATCATCGTCGCCTCTGCAACAGTGCCGCATTTTGCGGCGCCGATCACCTACGACTTCCTGCTGCTCGACATGACCCCGGTCCTGTTGATCGCCCTCCCGATGACGCTGGTTATCATCACTGGCGAGATAGATCTGTCGGTGGCCAGCGCGATGGGGCTCTCGAGTTCGGTCATCGGGCTCCTGACTCAGGCGCACTGGCCGTTCCCGGCGGCCGCGGGCATCGCGCTACTGGTCGGCGCAGTCGGCGGCGCGGTGAACGGCCTCCTGGTGACGCGAGTGGGACTGCCGTCTCTGGCTGTCACCATCGGGACACTCGCCCTCTATCGCGGATTGGCTCAGGGGCTGCTTGGAACCACCGCGGTCACCTCGTTCCCGCCGTTCTGGACCGATCTGGCGATTTCGACGCTTCCCGGCACCTTGATCCCCGCCGTGACGATCCTCATCGTGGTGCTCGCCATTGTCTTCGGGATGCTTCTGCACTTCACCCCGTTCGGCCGCGGCGTCTATGCGATTGGTCTGAGCTCGGATGCCGCAGCCTTCTCGGGCGTCAAGATCGCACGCACCAAGTTCATTCTGTTCGTTCTCGCCGGTTTCGTCTCAGCGCTCGCCGGGATCTTCTACACGCTCCGGTTCGGCAGTGCGCGCGGCGACAACGCCACCGGACTCGAACTCTCGGTCATCGCGGCGGTGCTGCTCGGCGGCGTCTCGATCTTCGGCGGCCGAGGCGCCCTCCCCGGCGTGCTCGCCGGCGCACTGCTGATCGGTGTGCTGGCCAGCGCGCTGCGCTTGGCAGGCATCACCTCGGACGTCATCAACGTGATCACCGGCACCCTTCTGGTGCTGTCGGTGATCCTCACCAGTTTCCTCGCCTGGCTGCAACGCACGCGGCTGAGCGCGGGGAGAAAGCGACGCGAGACGCGCGGTTCGGCATCCGGCTGATCCGCGGCGTCCGCGCCGATGCAGTGACATCGACACCACGAAAGGAAACAACGATGTTCCAGACTCGACACAGCATTCGTCTCGCCGGGGTCGCTGCCCTGGCCGCGAGCGCCTTGCTCCTGGCCGGCTGCGCCGGCACCGCGAGCGGCGGCAGCTCGGGTGGAGGCGGCTCGCACAACTACGCCATCACCTTCCTGCCGAAGAACCTCGGCAACGCCTACTTCGACACCTCGGACGCCGGCGGCAAGAAAGCCGTCGCCGAGTTCAAAGGGACGTACGCAGAGGTCGGCCCCGCGACCGCCGCGCCCGATGCGCAGGTCAGCTACATCAACACGTTGACCCAGAAGCAGGTTGGCGCGATCGTGCTGTCTGCCGATGACCAGAAGGCACCGTGCTCGGCAATCAACCAGGCGCAGAAGGCCGGCGTCAAGGTCGTCACCTTCGACTCGGACACCGCGGTCGGGTGCCGTGATCTGTTCATCAACCAGGCGACCGCCGATGGCATCGCCAAGGTCGAGGTGGACATGATCGCGTCGCAGATCAACGACTCCGGCGAGATCGCGATCCTGTCGGCCTCGGCCAACGCGACCAACCAGAACGCGTGGATCGAGACGATGAAGACCGAACTGGCCGCCGACCACCCGAACATCAAGCTGGATGACGTGGTGTATGGCAACGACGACGACCAGACCTCGTTCGACAAGACTGCGGCGCTGCTGCAGACGTACCCGAACCTGAAGGGCATCATCTCGCCCACCACGGTCGGAATCGCCGCCGCTGCCCGCTACATCTCGACCTCCGCGTTCAAGGGCAAGGTCGCGGTCACCGGTCTCGGAACGCCGAACCAGATGAAGGACTACGTCAAAGACGGCACCGTCACCGAGTTCGCTCTGTGGAACCCGGGCGACCTCGGCTACCTCGCCGCCTACGCGGCGAAGGCGCTGATCGACGGCACTATCACGGGCAAGGAGGGCGACAGCTTCAAGGCGGGCACCCTCGGCACCTTCAAGGTGGGAGCCGACGGAACCGTGCTGCTCGGCGAGCCGTTCAAGTTCAACAAGGACAACATCGACCAGTTCAACTTCTAGTCGCTGAATCCGATCACCCTAAGAGGGGCCCGTCCGGTCGTACCGGCGGGACGGGCCCCCTCGTCCCTCATGTCAGGAGCCTCTGGTGCAACGCGTGTGCTTCCAGCTCCAGGTCGATCCCTCGCGGCTCGACGAGTACCGGGCGCGCCACGCCGCGGTCTGGCCGGACATGCTCGAGGCGATCGCTGCATCCGGTCGCCGCAACTACTCGCTCTTCCTGCGGCCAGACGGTCTGCTCATCGGCTACTTCGAAGTCGATGACCTCGCCGCCTCGCAGCGCTTTCTCGCCGAGTCCGCTGTTGCCGCCCGCTGGGAGGCCGAGATGTCAGAACTCTTTCCCGCCCTCGACACCCGCCCAGACCAGGGCCTCGTGCCCCTGGACGAGATCTTCAACCTGCACGACCAACTTCACGCTCTTCCAAGGAACCCACTCTCATGACCGACTTCGCGTCCATCGCACCCCGTCTCGCCGAGCAGGCGATCGAACTCCCGTCGTGGGCGTTCGGCAACTCGGGCACGCGCTTCAAGGTGTTCACGCAACCCGGAGTGCCGCGCGATCCCTTCGAGAAGGTGTCGGATGCCGCCCAGGTCAATAAGCACACCGGACTCGCCCCGACGGTCGCCCTGCACATCCCGTGGGACAAGGTCGACAGCTTCGCCGACCTGGCCAAGCACGCGGCAGACAACGGTGTCGCGCTGGGCACGGTGAACTCGAATACCTTCCAGGACGACGACTACAAGCTCGGCAGCGTCACCCACTCCGACCCGAAGATCCGCCAGAAGGCGATCGACCACCACTTCGAGTGCATCGACATCATGAACGAGACCGGATCGCGCGACCTGAAGATCTGGCTCGCCGATGGCAGCAACTACCCGGGCCAGAGCGACCTGCGCGCCC
>DASYEE010000075.1:0-3703 GCA_036499165.1 Galbitalea sp.
GGCCGTCCTCCAGAACGCGGTCGCGAACGGGGTTCGCATCGACTACGTCAACCCGATGGTCTTCGACTACTACGACCGCGGCACGCTGGCGATGGGCCAGTCCGCGATCAACGCCCTCAACGGATTGCACTCCCAACTCACGAACCTGCTGCCCGCCAAGACCTCGGCCCAGATCTGGGCGATCGAGGGCGCGACGATCATGAACGGCCTCGACGACTACCCGAAGAAGACCGAGTCGACGTCGCTCGCCGACGCACAGCAGCTCCTGAACTTCGCCACGACGAACGGGATGAGCAACCTGTCGATGTGGGCGATCGAGCGCGATAACGGCGGCTGCCCGGGCAACACCGGCTCGAACAGCTGCTCGGGCATCGTCCAGAACACCTGGGACTTCAGCCACCTGCTGAGCCCGTTCAGCGGCTAGGCACCCGCGCGCACTGGGCTCCGGTGAGCCTAGGCGATCTTTGCCACGATCTCGACGAGGTTCCCGTCGGGGTCTTTGAGCAAGGCGTTGCGGTTGTGTTGGCCGGTGTTGTGCGGGGGTTGGACCACGGGCGTGCCGGCAGCGGTCAGCTGCGCGAAGGCCTGGTCGACGTCGTCCGTCCATAACACGAGGACCATGGCTGGGCTGCCGGGGGACGGCTCAACGCCGTGGACCCGCTTGGCGGCCGCCACGGTGCCCAGCCCGATGCCGAACCCGTTCAGCGTGAGCTCGACGTGCTCAGGAGTTCCGACAGTGGGAGTGCGGAAGGTCTCCCTGAATCCGAGCAGATCCCGGTAGAACCGAACGCCGGCTTCGATGTCACGGGTGTACAGGTTGACGAACCCGGTGGCGAACATGCACGGGAACGTAGCACGTGAGTCGTCGCGGGTGCCGCGGCCGTACCCGCATCGGCGAAGCTCCTACGGACCGTATCGCCGGCGCATGAGCCGATCGAGAATGCTCGGCCTCCGATGGGCCACGCCGCCCGTCTGAGCTCGCTCGAGGTCTGCGAGCTCCTCCTTGTCGAGCTCCTTCTGATGTTCAGCAGCCTCAGCTTCGTTTCGACGTGCGGTTTCCTCCGGCGTCAACGCCTCGAGCGTCATGCGGTCTCGACCAGGGACGAACCCGGCCATTTCGAATGTCCTCCGCTTAGTCAACGTCGCTGTCACGTGATCGTGTGCGTCGCCCGAAGCGCGGTGGGAGTCGGTCAGCCGACGCGGACACGCGTCGGCACGATGCGGATCGGGAGGCTGAAGCTCCTGGCCGTCTCGGCAAAGTCGAGGCCCCAATGCGCATGCGGCTCGGTGTACTTGGCGACGTAGTCGGGCTGCTGATCGAGCGGCGGGATTGTCGGATCGATGACGGCTGTGCCCTCGATGATCAGCCAGTGGTCGCCGTACGGGTCCGTTTCGAGATGGAACGACACGGCCGGCGTGTGGGCGATGTTGCTGATCTTGGGCGTGCCCGGCTGGCTGTAGAAGAACAGCCTGCCACCCGCGTACAGGAACAAGACCACCGACGATTGCACTCGCCCATCTGCAGAGACGGTCGTCAGCCAGGCGACGACGTCCCGACCAAGGTGATCCCGCGCCCAGGCCGCGTCGTCCTGGGCGAGAGCAGTCCCGAGTGGGTCGCCGATTGCCCCCTTCGCGTCAGCCATCCCTACCTCCAAGCGCGCTCAGTCAGTGTTCTGCAATGGCAAATGACCCCAGGCAATCATGGATCGCAATCGCCGGGCACACCGGCCGATGCCGGAGCTCCCGGAGGTCCGAAGGGGACGCTGGCGCCTGCGAACAAGTCGATGGTTCCACACGACAGGTAGACGAGATCGTCCGTCCCGCCCTCGGCACTTGGCGCGGTCACGCGGACCCGAGCGAGCACGCGCCCGGATGGTGTGAGTGCCAGGACTTCCCAGGGCAGCGGTGGTAGTGCGGCAGGAAAGGCACTGATCAGACGATTTGGCGGGGCCGATCCGATCGACTGCCCGTTTACGGTTACGTTCAGCACAAGAGGCGTCCCGTTCACGATTCCGACAACCATGGCGCCGGTCGACGCGATGGGCGCTTGCGAAGGCTCGACCCCAGCGGGCGATAGGTTCGGGCTGGCGTTCGGCTGACAGCCAACGAGTCCGACGAGCAGCAGCGCGAGACATGCGCGCCCCGTGATCGAAATCATGCTCAGTCAGCGTCGGCGAATGTGCGTAGGGTGAGACACGGCCTTCGCAGGCTGCGAAGGTGTCGTCGAACGAGGGCGGTTGGCTCCCGCTAAATGTGCCGCGGTCTGACCGTCTGGCTTTAGTGACAAGTGCCGCCGTCCTCAATTGACGAGTGGGCCAGGCATGGCTTCATAGGAGCGTCGCTGTTACCTCAACGCACATTTGCCGCACCTGGCCCGCGCCATCGTACCGAAGCGAGGAAAGGGGGTTGACGATGCGCGTGGTGGGGATCGATACGCACAAGGCGACGCTGGCGGCGTGCGCCATCGACGATGTCGGGCTGGTCCTCGGCGAACAGATCTTCCCGAACGATCCAGCCGGCTTTGCCGCCTTGCTCGGCTGGCTCCAGGAGGTCGGTGAGCTCGGACGGATCGGCCTCGAGGGCTCGGCCGGGTATGGAGCTGCCGCGGCAAGGTTCCTGCTGGCGGCGGGACTGCCGGCGGTTGAGGTGCCGCCCCAGCTCAGCCATCGAGAACGGATCCGGACGCGACGCGCTGGCAAGAGCGATCCCGGTGATGCCCTGGCGATCGCGCGAGTCACCCTCCGAGAGGCCGAGCTGCCACCCGTGAGGCTCGCCGACGCCAGCCG
This sequence comes from Galbitalea sp., assembly GCA_036499165.1. GTDB lineage: Bacteria > Actinomycetota > Actinomycetes > Actinomycetales > Microbacteriaceae > Galbitalea. The sequence goes on from DASYEE010000075.1 coordinate 2,787, forward strand.
CGAGCTCAAGCTCCTGGTCGAGGCCCGGGATGATCTCGCGGCGGAGATGACCCGGGTTCGCAACCGGCTTCACGCCGATCTCGTGGTCATCGCTCCGGGGTACAGCGCGGTGGCGACCAACCTCGTCGCCGACAAGTACCGCCGGGCCGCCGGCAAGCTCCTGCGGGGCATATCCGGCGTCCAGGCCGAGCTCGCCCGCGGCAGGCTCGCGCGCCTCGGCGAGCACGCCACGGAGCTCCGGGACCTCGATCGCCGGATCGACCAGCGAGTGGCCGGCCATCCGCTGCGCCAGCTGTGGGGCGCCGGTCCCTTGGTCACGGCCAAGCTCCTGGGCGAGATCGGCGACATTCGCCGGTTCCGCTCGGCCGATGCCTTTGCCATGCTCGCCGGCGTCGCACCCATCCCGGCAAGCTCGGGCCAGACCAGCCGGATGCGCCTGAACCGGGGTGGCAATCGCCAGATCAACCGGGCGCTCCACGGGATCGTGCTCGCCCAGGTCCGGACGTACCAGCCGGCGAAGGACTTCGTCGCTCGCAAGAAGGCCGAGGGCAAGAGCTGGCGGGAGGCCCTTCGGGCGCTCAAGCGTCACCTCGCCCGGATCGTCTTCCGGATCCTCACCCAGCCGGTCGCTCAGGCCTCGTCTTTGGGGGCTTGACTGGATAGGAGCTTGTCACTTGAACTCGAACCCGATCGACACGCTCGGCGGTGTAGTGCATACCTCACCGAACGGCGGGTGCCAGGCCATGGCGAGGAGGCCCGATTCGAGTGGGATTTCAGCGCGATCGATTCCCGTGAGCGCCTTGCCGCACGGGTACCCTGGAGGCCGGGTCGGGCTGGCCGCGTAATCGATCCACCAGTAGGCGTTGATATCGACCTGGAACGACTGACCAGCTTGGACCGAATAGGACGCTGGGTAC
>DASYEE010000076.1:0-19724 GCA_036499165.1 Galbitalea sp.
GAGCAGCGGATACACGAGCACGAGACAGTAGAGCGCGATCGCGAGGAGCGCAATCGGAGCAATTCCGATGCCTCGGCGCCGATGGCTAATGGATGTCACCGAGGGCCTTTCACAGGGGTAGAGATTCAGGAAAGGTGCCACGAGGAAGCGACAACCGCGTGGCACCTTTCCTGGTGCGGCGTACATACTGAAGTGTTATTGGCTGGCTGAGCTGTCCCAAAGGCTATCGAGCTTGGCCAACTGGGTCTTGACGTCCGAGTTGGTGAACAAGGCCTGCGACATCGCGCTGAAAGCGGTATTCACTGCGGGGATCAAGGCATCCTGTCCGCCCGCGTCACCGAAGGGCGCCACCTTCTGCACGCTCGTGTCCTCTACCAGGCTGTAGCCCTGCTCGAAGAGGGGATACACAGACGCGCCGAGTTGCTTGAGCGAGATCTTCTTGAACAACGGGATGTCGCCGTCTCCCGAGGTCAACGCTCGTTGCGGACCAGCGCTCGCGCTCCACACTTCGGCGAATTTCATCGCGATATCAGCGTTCTTCGACTTGGCTGAGACGGAGAGTGATCCGGAGACGCTGAGCGGCATGACCTTCTTGCCCGAGTCGGTCGGGAAGAGGAATACCCCGAATTTCTTTGCCTGGGCGGCGGTCAGGTAGCCACTGCCCGAGAACCAGTTGCCCATCATGAACATTGCAGACTTGCCCGCAATCATGTCCTTGTCAGCGGTCGCGAGGTCGGTCGACAGCGCCGTAGGGCTGTATGCGCCCATCTTGATGAGGTCTTCCTGCTTCTGGACAGCGGCCACCACCTCCGGGTCCGTGAACTTGACCTTGTTCTTGTAGCGGTCGCGAATCCAGTTGGGATTCTGGGAGAGAACGTCGGCGCTCAGGATTGCCGTGAGCGGAAATTCCGCCGCCCATGAGTCGGCGCCATCGATCTCGATCGGAGTGATCCCACTCTTCGCACCGTTGAGTGTCTGAATGTCGGCCACCAGGTCTGAATAGGTGGTCGGCACCGTGAGCCCGTACTTCGCAAAGATCGCCTTGTTGTAGTAAATCCACGGAAGAATCTGGCCGCCCGATGGAGCGATGTACGTGTTGCCCTTCGCGTCGGCTGCGCCATCCGGAAACTGGAAGTTCTCCTTCAGGTACGACTTGGGATAGGGCTTCAGCAACCCCGCCGTCGTGTAGTCGTTCGGCGTGATCGACACCAGGATGTCGGGGAACTGGTTGGAGGCCTGGAGCGTCTTGGCGTACGTGTCGCGGTCGAGCGACGGGTTGATGATCTGCTTGACCGTCGTGCCAGGCAGGCTCTTCAGAGTGGTCTTGATGTTGTCGTTCCAGAACGCCGGGGTGATCGACGAGGTCTGGAATGTCAACATCGTGAGATTGGCCTTGCCGGGCTTCGCGGGCTGTGCTGTGGAACAGCCCGATACGCCAGCGACAAGAGCTGCGACGGCGGCCGTTGCCACCAGGTATCGCATGGATCTGCGCATTTTCATCCTCCTTGATGATGTGAGTTTGTGACTGCAAGTCGTCGACACCGGGTCTTATTCGGGATTATCGACAAATGGTGTTTTTATTCTGGGTTGATGCTAGGTGCGGTTCGGCATACCTGTCAACTGCATCGCCGTGGATGGCCGGAATCCCGCGCTGACCCACGTGCGCGCCGGGGTCACTCATCCGTCAGGGCTGAGAAAATCGCCCGAGGTGGTGGTCAGTACCGCGCGGAGAACCCGCCGTCGGCGTTCAGGAGCTGCCCTGAGACCCAGCGCCCTTCGGCGGACACCAGGAACGCGACGACTGCCGCGACATCGGCGGGCTCGCCGAGCCGCCCGGACGGCTGGAGCGGCGTCAGGGTCTTGCGGATGCCGTCGTCCATCCACCCGGTATCGATCGGGCCAGGGTTCACCACATTGGCCGAAATCTTCAGCGGGCCGAGCTCGCGCGCGGCCGAGATGACGACACGATCGAGCGCGCCCTTGGATGCGCCATAGGGAAGGTTGCCGGTGGTGTGGTCGCTGGTCAGAGCCACGATCACCCCGCCGCCATCCGGGATCTGCCGCGCAAATGCCGCGATGAGCAGCATGCTGGCGCGGGCGTTCACGGCAACGTGCTGGTCGAAACTCGCTGCGGTGGTGTCGAGGATTCCCGACTCGACGTCATGCGCATGGCTGAGCACGAGCGCGGTGATGGGGCCACGCTCAGCCGTCACAGCATCGATCAGCTGGCCGGGGCCATCCGACGTCGAAAGGTCGGCCAGGTAGTCGGCATTTTCGAGATCGCTTGTCGCCACCGTCCACCCGTCTGCGATCAGCCTGGGCACGATCCCGGCAGCGATGCTGTTAGCTCGAGCCGAACCGGTTACGAGGGCGAGTGCCATGTCTCCCAGCTCATTCCGTTACTCGGTGCATGTGGCCATCCTGCGACTTGATGTACTCGTACGACTGTCGGACGATCTGCTCGAGCACCGCCGGATCGACATCCCCGAGCCGCTTGATATAGAGGCAAACCCTGCTCGTCGTGTGTTTGCCGAGCCGCGCCAGCAGGTCGGCGTGACGAGCGGTGCCGTCCAGCAGGTAGACCGTCATCTTGCCCTTCCGCGGGTAGAAACTCATCGCCGCCGGGTCACCCTCCCGCCCGCTGTCGTACTTGAAGTGGTAGGTGTCGAAGCCGATGGTGCCGACGTTCCACATCACGGGCGGCTGCCCACTGATGCGCTGCATGATCTCGATCAGCGTTCGCGAGTCGGCAACAGTCTGCTCGTCGTCGATGGATGCGAGATAACCGTCAACCGAGTCGCCGCTCGGAACGAATGCCATGGGTGCCTCCTGGTTGGTTCGAGCCTAGAACGGGCCGGGAGTATTTCATCCCTTGTGCGGTTACCGGCCCGTCGGATCTGGTGTTGTTTGTGTCGCGTTCTTCGTGCGACGATCCACGACCGAATCCGCACCGAGGACAACGCCGGCCACAACGAGCCCTACTGCCAATGTGACCCAGAAATCGAGGTGCAGAAAACAGGCACCGAGTCCGATGATCGAGACTCAGGTTTGATTCTCATCAGCCACGACGCGCAACCAGGCCTTTGATCAGCATATTTGATTGTTTATCCGGAGGGATCCGACACTCCAGGAGGTTCACGGCGACGCCGGCGCGCAGACCAATCGGGGCAAACAAAAATCGAATCCAACCCTCGAAAGGCGATCCAGACGACGAACGCGATCTCCTTCCGACTCGCAAGTTGGTACCGAGGCGACGTTGTGCTGCAGTGGTTCAAGGACGAAATGGCTAAGGATCCGTGGGACCCGGAATATAAGGTGCCCCGTGTTACTCATTTACGTAAGCAGCTTTGGGTCAGCTGGCGAATTGGAAAATTGGCGGTCGCAGCTGCTGCGATTGTCTTGACGGCACGCTCAACTTGGATCAAGATCACGCGATAATTCCTGGTACGCCAAGCTAGTCGCTCGTTACCTATGCAGGATTGCCGCGAATCGCGCACATAAGTCGGGTGAAGCACGATGTGATCGCGCTGCTCGAGCATGTGAACGAGCTACTCCGGTGCGATGTCCCGTATTGTCTCTTCGACGTCGGACATGAGCATATACATCGCTCGAGATGCATTCGGCATGAGAGCGAAACCGAATTTCTCATAGAACCGCTGAGCGTCGTCGCTTAGAGCCTGCACCACTATCGCGCGGGCCGCGACAAGTGCCGACACTTCGACGGACTTTGCGATCGCGTCTCGGAGCAATGATTGCCCCAAGCCGTGGCCGCCGAATCGCGTGTCTACAGCCAGTCGCCCGACGAGAACGATCGGGATCGGGTCGGGCATGTTGCGTCGCAACTCCGTGGTCGCGTCCTCTCTACGTAAAGAGCTGGCGGCCAAACAGTAGTACCCAGCAATTACGTCGCTGTCGCGTTCGATAGATACGAAAGTCCTTGACGCGCCCCCGCGCTCATTTGACAGCGCTCGCCTTCGCACCCACTCATCCAGTGACCCTTCGCCGCACGAAAACGTGGACCAATCGTCGTCAGCCTGAATAGGGCGGGGGCGAGCAAAGTTGCTCAATCGGTAAAAACCGACGGTCGACGCAGAAGGTCAGCTAGCCCCCGGAGAGGTTTAGCCGGCCGATCAACAATCGCCGAGAAGGCCTCCCAAGCCTCTTTGGACATGGCGAGATCCCGCTCGAATCGAATGACCTCTTCTGCCTCTTTAATCAGTACGGAAGTAGAGAAGTCGCTCACAGAACGACCTGAGATGGCCGCTGCTCGTTCAATTTCATTCTTCTGATCGGGAGTCAGACGGATTTCTAGCCGGTCGGTCTTGGTCGCGGAAGCCATACGTCAAATGTACGTCAAATTTCCGTACAACGCCATATAATCACGTAGGACCATACTACTTTCCCCGAAATGGGGGTGGGTGCGAGTCGAATAACGGACGACGAGCGCAGGCGGGCTATGAGCTCGCACTCGACTCAGGACGCAATAGTTAAGCAAGCGTCGACAATGGATACCGGAGCCATGAAACCCTCTGAGTGGAATCGCTTACGTACTGAGGTAGCAACGGCGGCCGGAGTAGCGGCTCATTCCTATTCGCGCGCGGGTGGAGGAACGTTCACTCTCAAGAACGCCGCGTACATAATGAACAACGTTGATCCGATCACCAACTGGGCGATGTCTATCGAGGATACTGCAGCATTTCTGCGTCGGCCCCAAGATCTGCGTTAAGCGGTGGGACCGGGACAAGCTCAGCGCCGCGCGGCTGGTGCAATCGGCATATTCGGTCAGCTGGTCGTAGCCGCTGTCGGTGGCGCGCTGGCTGTTGGGCTGGCGGCAGGAGCCGTTGCTCTGTGGCAGATCATCCTTTAAACCCTTCCGCCTGGATCACGCGGATTCGGCTAAGTGGACTAGTACAACTGCGTAACCGGAAGTTTGCCTCTGTATGCGCCGATGAAAACTTTGGTGCTCGGCAGTACCCTCATCAAGGCGATGGTCGTCTCCCTCATCAGCGGCGACTCTGTATGCGCAACCCAATCCAAGGGCGCGCCGTATCCGATGTAAACCGGAACACCCCAATCAAGGTCAGAGTCGGGGACTAAGAATCCCGTGTCAGTTGGATCAGTCGAACCCAATACCCAGGCGGGGGAATACCCGGCGCCCTTCACCAAGCGGTCGCAGCTTTTGGGCTAAGACCTGCCTGAACGCGCCTCGCCCCCGTTGAATTCGAGAGCACCTGCTGGGTGCAAGAAGTGTACTGGTCGGATTACGCATGTGCGAGAGTCGTTCGTCGGGTCCGCCGCCAAAGCTGTGGGCTGTTCGTAGGCACCGTGGGGTTTTCATGGGGAAGGCTTCACAAATAGTGCCTTTGACCAGCATTTTCTGTGTGCGCCCGGAGGGATTTGAACCCCCGGCCTATTGATCCGTAGTCAATTGCTCTATCCGCTGAGCTACGGGCGCAGGTGTTGACCCAAAAGCCAACCTGACGACTATACCAACGTTTTTGGGGTGCAGTCGTCGTGGCCAGGAGCCGGAGCACTCGACGGCCAGCTCGAGCCGCGACCTCCCTACCGCTCCCGCACTGTTCCACCGAGGGCCGCAAGCCGGTTGAGGATCGCCGGCCGCGCAAGCACCCACACGATCACCATGACCACGACGGATGCCGCGAACACCACGAAGCCCGCCCAGCTCTCGTCATCGCGCCCCGCGTACATGTGGTTCAGGTTCCGCAGTGCCCCGGTTGCCAGCACCAGGGTCACGTGCACGATCGTGAACACGACGAACCACACCATCGAGATCCAGTGGATCGGCTTCGCCAGTCTCGCCGGGAACATCCGGTCAAGACCCCGCAGCCGCACAGCGAATCCGGGGGCGAGGCGCAGGCCGGTCAGGATGGCCAGCGGCGCCGCCAGGAAGACGGTGATGAAGTAGGTGAGCAGCTGCAGCCCGTTGTAGTTGGTCCAGCCGTGGGCATCCGGCCAATCCAGCGACGCGTACTGGATGCCCGCCGAGATCGCATTGGGGAAGACATCCCACCGCGTCGGCACGATTCGCACCCACTGGCCGGTGGCGAAGACGAGCACGTAAAAGACGATGCCATTGAGCACCCACAGCGCGTCGATGCTGAGGTGTAGCCAGAGGGGGATCCCGATACGCACGGGCGGGTTCGCGGTGCGGATACGACCAGTGTTTGAGCGCAGCCAGAACGCTCGCGGTCGGCCGCCGTAACGCATTTGCAGACCGGTGCGGAAGATCAGGAGCAGGAACAGCGCGTTGAGGAAATGCTGCCATTCGAGCCAGGCGGGGAACCCGACGGGGGCCCACGACGGCAGCGCGGAGTCGCCGGGGTAGGTGGAGAGGAACGACTGCGTCGACGGTAACCCACGAAACCAGCGAGCGACGAGAACGACAACGGCGAGAACGACAACCGCTGCCGGGATCGCCCAGAGGAGCGTGGCGCGCCTTCCCCGTCTCATCGTGGGCTCGCGGCTCGAGATATCCATGCTGAGAAAAAGGATAGAGGAATACTCCCGCGCGCCGCCGATCGCGGGGCGCCCGGTGAGAGCCCAGGCTTCAGGTCAGAGCTCAGGCCGCGAGCGCCCCACTTCCCTCAATTGCCTCCCGCAGCCCAGGGGTCGCTCGAAGCTCTCCGACGCGGTCGACCGTCAAAACGTCAATATCGAAGCTGCGGGTCACTAGGTCGAGCGTCGTCTCGCCGCCGGCGATGACCGCCGTCGCCAGCACGTCGGCCACCTCGATGTCGTTCGCCACCACCGTCACCTGCACAAACGGAGACGGGGTGGCACCCCGCGTCCAGATGTGATCGCCGCGCTCAGCGCTGCCGGATGTCGCACAGGCGGTGCGCGGGCCGCTGACAGATACCGACGTCAGCAGCATCCGCCGGTCGGCGGGGTCCACGATGCCGACAACCCACGGATGCCCGGGGTCCGGCCGACCGCTGACCAGAACGTCTCCCCCGACGTTCAGGCACCAGTCGTCCACGCCGGCAAGTGCGAGCACCTCACCGGCATCGCGCATGGCCGCCGCCTTGACTGTGCCCGAGAGGTCAATCACGCCGTCCGGGCGGTGCGGGGTGAAGGCTCCGCCAGTGCGGTTACGCCACTCGAGCGCGGCCGCGTAGGTGATCCGCAACTCATCGGAGGCGTCGATGAGCGCCAGCCGGCCGGAGGCGATGCTCGATAACTCCGACTGCGGGCGATACAGGCTGTAGCGATGATCGTGCGCGGCGAAGACCGCGACGACGGCGGCGATAGCATCGTCGGCGACGGCCAGGCGCGACCGTAGCGACACCGTCGTTCCCATCGTCTCGAACACGCGAACGGGCATCACTTCAGCCCCGCCTGATCGAGCGCGGACTGCAGCGACGTGCGATAGCCGTCGCTCGTGTACGTGGCACCGCCGACCGTAGTGATGCTCGCCGACTGTGCGGCGAGAGCCTCCTTGCGCAGGATGGGCGCAGCGTAGTTGCTGATCTGCACGGAGCGGCCACCATCGTTCGTCAACTGCACGGCCACGACATCCGTCAGTTTGCCGCCCGCGACGGTGATCTTCACCTGCACCGGGCCGAACTGCGTCTGCGCCGTCGTGCCCGTGAAGGTCTTCGACGAACCTGACGACGTCGAACTCGACGACGTGGAGGTGGTCGCGCCTGCGTTGTGGGCGGCCGCGGCACCAGCCTGCCAGCCGATGACGAGGACGGCGATCGATCCGAACAAACTGCCCAGTGCAGCGCGAGTTCTCACCAGTCGAACCTTTCTACGTGGATCTGATGTGCCGGGATGCCGCTCGCGCGAGCATCCGCGACGACGCGATCGGCCCACGCCTGCGGGCCGCAGACGTACAGGTCGGATCGATCGAGGTTGGGAAACACCGAGCGCAGGGTGACGTCGCGGCCGACATCCGCCCCCGACAGCCAGGCAGCGCCCCTGGCCCCAGCTATGCCAGCCCCGGCTGCCCGCGGCCCGACCGATGTGTACAGCCGCGCCCCGCGCGCGCCAGCCAGCTGGCGGATCTCGTCCCAGAGATACTGCTCGCCGTCGCTGGAACTCCGCAGCAGGATCGTCGTCTCGCCCGGTGTGAGTCTCGAATCCTCGAGGAGCGCGCGCACGGGTGTCACCCCGATCCCGGCAGCGACGATTGCGAGCCTGGGCGACGTGCGGGCGGCATCCGTGAATAGCCCGTACGGTCCCTCGATCGAGACCCGGATTCCTGGCGCGAGCCGCCCCAGGCGGGTCGAACCGTCCCCGAGCGCACGCACCGTGATCCGCGCGGAAGTGTCGGTCGGGACCGCCGATAGCGAGATCGGGTGCGAGTGCCACCAGGTCTTCGCCGTCCAGAACCGCCAGATGAAGAACTGGCCGCCGCTCGATCCGAGTGTGCGCAGTGCTCGACCGGACAGATGGATGGATGCGACGCCGGGTGCCACCTGCTCCACCCCAGCCACGGTGATGCGGTGTTGGAGACTCTTCACGACCGGTTCCACGAACCGGAACGTCACGATGGCGCCGAGCGTGACGACGTACAGGGCTATCCAGTACACGCGCTCCGGCGTCCCCTGCGCGAGCATCCCGCCAACGCTCAGCTGGTGCGGCAGGGCGGCGAGCACTGCGGCGTAGCTGAGCAGATGCACCGCGTACCAGAACTCGTAGCGAAATCTGCGGCGCACCGCGACGAGCGAGGTGACGACGACCGCCAGAAGCAGGCCAGTTCCGATGAAGGCCAGTGGCATGTCGGGCAGCGACCACAGTGAGACGGTCTCCGCAACGGGGTTCAGCCCCGCGGTAATTCCGTAGCCGAGCGTCAGGAGAACCGCGTGGCCGAGGATCAGGTAGATCGCCGGCTTCCCGAGGGATCGGTGCGTCGCCATGACGCTGTCGTGACCGAAGACCCGATCGAGCAGGGGGATGCGCGCGGCGAGCAGCAGCATGACGAGCAGCAGGTCGGTGCCGATCAGCCCCGCGATGATGCCGATGCTCGTGATGACCGCTCCGATCGAGCCGAACTGCCCGGCGCCCCCGTATGCGAGGTAGAGAGCGACCGAACCTGCAGCGGAGGTCACGGCAAGCGACACGAGAAGATCGGATGCGCGCATGCGTCGGCGGAAGTGCGCGGCACGGTCGACGGGGCGCGGCGAGCGAGAGCGCTGCGCAGCAGTCGCCGAATGCCTCACCCTGTTTTCGACCTGGGTCGCCACGATCGCCTCCCTTCTTTCGTGCGTGTTCGCGGTGGGATTACTTCACTTCAAGGCTCTTTGGCTTCTCTATGGGAACGCCTTGAACCAGCACAGGGCGGGGTGTGGGTTCTTACAGGTTCGATGAACGACCGTTGCGAGTTTGCGATGCTTGGGCCGTGACGATTTCAGAACGGATCCCCCTGGCCATCCGCGCATCGAAGGTCCCGGAAGTCTCGGTGTTGTTCTGGGTGATCAAGGTGCTCACCACCGGCACGGGAGAGACGACATCCGACTTCTTCGTGAAGGCGTTCGACCCTGTGCCGGTCGTGCTGATCGCTGCCGTCGTCTTCGTGGCGTGCCTCGTGATCCAGCTGCGCGCGCCTCGCTACATCGCGTGGCGCTACTGGCTGCTCGTGGCGATGGTCGGCGTCTTCGGAACCATGGTGGCGGATGTCACCCACATCGTCGTCGGGGTTCCGTACGAATACTCGACGGCCGCGTTCGCGATCATCCTCGCCGCTGTGTTCGTGACCTGGTGGCTGGTCGAGCGCACGCTGTCGATCCACAGCATCGTCACGAGGCGCCGGGAGCTGTTCTACTGGGCCACCGTCATCTCGACGTTCGCGCTCGGCACTGCGGCCGGCGACCTGACCGCGACCTCCCTGCACCTCGGGTACCTCGGCTCCGGCATCCTGTTCGCCGTCGCCATCGCGGTGCCCGGAATTGCCTACGCGATCTCGAGGCGAGGCGCCGTGCTGTTCTTCTGGATCGCCTACGTGCTCACGCGCCCGCTCGGCGCATCCTTCGCCGACTGGCTGGGGGTCGACCACTCTCGCGGCGGCCTCGCGATCGGCACCGCGGCCGTCAGCCTCGTCGGTGCGGCTGCCGTTGCGGCACTCGTCGCCGTGCTCGCTGCGCGCACGAAACGAAACTCGGCCCAGCCTGAGAAATCTCCCAGCCGCGCTTTCTACCGTGAAATGGATGACAGTAGCCCAACTCCATTACCCGACGTCGCTCCCGACGGCAGCTGAGCCCGCCGCTCGGACGAGTGCGCGACTACCTGCCCTAGACGGCCTTCGCGGTGTCGCATCGCTGGTTGTGGTGTTCCATCATCTTTACCTGATCGCGGTCCCCGGCCTCCTCGCCCTGGGCGGCACGGCTGTCGGGAGTGCGTACTGGTGGGTATCCGAAACGCCGCTCAAGCTGGCCACCGCGGGCACGGAGGCAGTGACGGTCTTCTTCATCCTGAGCGGGTTGGTTGTGGCTCTGCCCGCTCTTCGCACCCCGACGTTTCTGTGGCGATCGTTCTTCGCGTCGCGCGCCGTTCGGCTGTACCTGCCTGTCTGGGTTGCCATCCTGGCTGCGGCCTGCTCAATTTGGTTCCTTCCCCGCGGCACCTCCGCCGCGACCGGGGGCAGTTGGCTCGCGACCGCTAATGCACGGTCGGCGCCGCTCGGATACCTTCTCAGCCAGGCCAGCCTGACGCGGGTCGGCTACGGCGTCGACAACGTGCTGTGGTCGCTGCGCTGGGAACTCGTCTTCTCGGCGTTGCTGCCCATATTCGTGTTGGCTGCGCGGAGGCTCGGCGCGATGACGCTGCCGGCCCTGGCGGCGTGCGTGATCGCCAGCACCGCCGGCGCCCTCGCCCACATCGACGCACTGCACTACCTGCCCGTGTTCTTCATCGGCACCGCCATCGCGGCTCGGCTCGACGACCTCCGTGCTTTCGCCGATGGTCTGATACACCGACGCCGCGCGCGATGCAGTGCGGTCGCCCTTGTCTGCGTGAGCGGCTTGCTCCTCATCGCCGGCTGGCTGAGTCGGGGCATCGCCCCGGCCTCGTCTGCTGCCGGAGTGATCCTCGAGCAGCTGTCCGTTCTCGGCGGACTCGGCCTCGTTGTCGCTGTCATCGCGACCAATGGCGCACGGCGGACCCTCGAACGCCCGATCGCGCAAAGACTGGGAAAGGTCTCGTTCAGCCTCTACCTCGTGCATGTCCCCGTGCTGGTGACGCTCGCTTTCGCCTTTGGCGACAGGATGTGGTGGCTCGTGGGACTGGTCGGAGTACCCGCTTCGCTCGTGCTGGCGCTGGCCTTCTACACCGGAGTCGAGCGCCCAGCACATCAACTGGCACGACGGGTCGCCACGCTGATCGAACACGGTCGGATCGGCCCGCCAGCGCCACAGCCGCGCCTGAAGGAATTTACAGCCGGCGGCCCTCGGACGGGCCTCGCGCAGCTGGTGCCTGTAGGTTGGATAAGGTAAGGGTTACCTAAGACCCGACGAAACGAGTGCTCCGCATGTCCTTTGGCCAACTCCTGATCCTCGGCCTCGTGGCTGGCGTGACCATATTTCTCGGCCTTCCCATCGGTCGGGTAACGCGACGCTCGGACGGGCTCGTTCTCGTCTTGAATGCCATCACGATCGGTGTTCTGGTCTTTCTGCTGTGGGATGTCCTCAGCCATGCCATAGAACCCGTCGAGACGGCGTTGACCGCGTCGGCGGTTGGTCGATCCCCGTGGGGCGCATTTGTGGGACTGGCGGCCATCTTCGTCGCGGCACTCGCGGTCGGACTGCTCGGACTGGTTGCATACGACCGCTGGATGGAGACCCGCGCTCGAGCCATCCACTCTGACGATTCAACCGACGACCAGAAGTCAGTGCTTCGGTTGCACGACCCGGCCAGCCGGCTCGCCCTGCTCATCGCCGTCGGCATCGGGCTCCACAACTTTTCGGAGGGGCTCGCCATCGGGCAAAGCGCGGCCGGCGGCGAGATCCAGCTGGCCGCTGTGCTCGTCGTCGGGTTTGGCCTCCACAACGCGACGGAGGGATTCGGCATCACGGCGCCGCTCGCGCGCTCCGGACATCGACCGTCGTGGGCACAACTCGCCATCCTCGGTGTGATCGGCGGCGCGCCAACGCTCGTCGGCACGCTGCTCGGAAGCATTTTCGTGAGCGACGCGGTGTCCGTGTTGTTCCTGGCGCTCGCGGCGGGCTCGATTCTCTACGTGATCGTGCAACTGGTCGGCGTTGCGCTGAAGCTCGGCCGAGGCTACCGCCTGTTCACGGGCATGCTTGCGGGCGCCCTGGCAGGGTTCGCAACCGACTTCGTGGTCACCGCAGCCGGCGTCTGAACCGGAAGACTACCGACGCGTCAGTCCCTGGTGCGTCGGAACTGGCCAGGGCACGAACGCCGCATCCGCGTCGTCGCGCTCATCCCAGTCCGACTCGGTATCCGCCTCGTCAATGAGCGCCCGGACTTCCTCGTCGTCGGTGCTGGAGAGTATCCGAAACGCCACGGCGACCACGCCGACCAGCACAACGACCACACATCCGGCCACGATCCATCCGACCATCGTCTCGCTCCCTCACCTTTGGTAGAAAGTTAGGTCGCGACACCAGTCGAATTCTCGAGAAATCGCCGGATGTAGCTGAAGGTGCATACAACAATGGGGATGCGAGGCGTTTCGGTCGTTCGAATCTGTGCGCCCGCTGCCATTCGTCTCGCCGTTGCTGAAGGCCGGTACAGAAACAAGATTCCGACCCGGTCGCACTGCGCCTTCCTCAGTAGCGTCAATCGGTGTCTTCCCCTGCAGCTCGAGCCCAACCCGCCGCCGCGCACCGCGCCCGGCGACTGATCGGACGCGCTCGCGGTCTCGTCGGGCGACTGCGCCGCGCCGTCAAATACGAGGTTCACGCGTTCTGGCGTTCCCGTCCGATCAAACAGAACGTTGTCTTCTACGAGTCGTTCGCAGGCAACGGGATGCTCTGTAACCCCGAGGCGATCTTTCGCGCACTGCGCCAGAGCCGGGAATTCGAGGCCCTCACCCATGTCTGGGTCCTTCGAAGCAAGCGCGAGAATCCAACCGTCGTCCGTGAGTTTCGCCGTGACCGCTCGGTGCAGTTCGTTCGGCCGCGGTCGATCGGTTATTACCGGGCGCTTGCCACCAGTCGATACCTCATCAACAACGCGACGTTCCCGCCCGAGTTCGGCAAGCGGCCCGGGCAGGTCTACCTGAACACCTGGCACGGTACTCCGCTGAAGAAGATGGGCTTCGATATCGGCGACCCGGCGTCACGTGTCGGCAACGTCATCCGCAACTTCGTGAACGCCGACTACCTCCTCGCCGCCAACGACTTCATGCGGGTGCAGATGTACGACAGCGCGCACAAGCTCGAACACCTCTATCGCGGCAAGATCATCGTCGAGGGGTATCCCCGGATGGATCGACAGGTCATGGAGGCGGTGGATGTCGCGGCAACCCGCAAGCGCCTCGAGAGCGCGGGAATCACTCTCGGCGATCGAAAGGTCATCCTCTACGCTCCGACCTGGAAAGGCACCTCCTTCAATAGGCCAGAGGATGACGCGGAGGAGCTCATCCGTCGCATCGAGCAACTCGACGCGCTCATCGACACATCGAAGTACGTCGTGCTGCTGAAGACCCACCAGGTCGTGCACACGTTCGCGGCACACCTGCCGGCGTTGCGGGGTCGCCTGGTGCCCAACGAGATCCCGACCAACGTGATCCTCGGCGTCACCGACATCCTGGTCTCCGACTACTCGAGCATCTTTTTCGACTTTCTCGCCACGGGACGCCCGATCGTCTTCTTCACGCCGGACCTCGACGAATACGGTGACTACCGCGGCCTCTACATGCCGCCAGAGACGTGGCCGGGCGCTGTCGCGCGCACGATCGACGAGGCCGCGAGCGCAATCGCTGGGCTGGATACAACCGGCCAGTCCGCCGAGGTGGCTGCGCGATACGAGGCCATGCGACACGCGTACACATCGCTCGACGACGGCAACGCCACAGAGCGCATCATCGATATCGTCTTTCGTGGTCACGAGAGCGGCTACGACATCCGCCAGTTCGACCAGGGCGACGAGCGAACGTCCCTCCTGATCAACGCCGGCGGGATGCGACCAAACGGGATCACCTCGTCGTTGGTCAACCTCGTCGACGCAATCGACCACGACCGGTACGACGTCTCCGTGGTGTTCAACACGAGCTACCGCAGGCTGGTGATCGACAAGCAGCGGGAGCTGAACCCCCGCGTGCGACAGTTCTCGCGGGTTGGCGGCATGAACGGCTCGAAACTCGCCCACTTCGGCCGACGACGATCGTGGACCGCCGCCAACCTGCGGACCCACGACAGCAATCCGGTTCAGCGCAGGCTCTGGGATGACGAGTGGCTGCGCTGCTTCGGCTCGAGCAGGTTCGACGTCGTGATCGATTTCAGCGGGTACGGGCCGTTCTGGGCCACGCTCCTCCTGCACGCACCGGGAGCGTTTCGCGCGATCTGGATGCACAACGACCTGGCCGCGGACGCGCATCGCGTGACGAAGGGCAAGCGAAGCCAGCTGCGAGACCTCTCCGGCATCTTCACTCTTTACGGGGAATACGACCGCCTCGTCTCGGTCTC
This sequence comes from Galbitalea sp., assembly GCA_036499165.1. Classification (GTDB taxonomy): domain Bacteria; phylum Actinomycetota; class Actinomycetes; order Actinomycetales; family Microbacteriaceae; genus Galbitalea. The sequence continues at coordinate 14,613 of DASYEE010000076.1, forward strand.
GCCGTCGCTGTCCGAGATCAACCGAAAGGAGCTGTCTGGTTACGCGCCTGGCGAGAAGTTCGTCTCGTCGGTGAATCTGGTGAATGCGGATCGCACGCTTCGGCACGCCACCGAGGATCCCAGCGAAACACTCCGTGACGCCGAGAGCGGAGAACTCCCCGAGTGGGTACACGCACTCTATGAACCGGATGCGGGCCCCACCTTCGTGACGGTTGGACGGCTGTCGGCCGAGAAGAACCAGGCGCGGCTCATCCGAGCTTTCGCGAAGACGCTGGTAACGCATCCGCGCGCTCGCCTGTTCATCGTGGGGGACGGCCCGTTGCGGGCGCAGCTCGAGAGCCTCGCGGCATCCCTTCACTTGAACGACTCCCTCTGGTTCACCGGTCACCAGCCGAACCCCCACGCAATCATGGCCAGGAGCAATTGCTTCGTGCTTTCGAGTAATTACGAGGGGCAGCCGATGGTCCTGCTCGAAGCGATGGTGCTTGGCCTGCCCGTGGTCACGGTCGACTTCGGCTCGGCTCGAGATGCCCTGCCGCAGGGCGCCGCACTCATCGTCGGCGCCACAGACGCCGATCTCGCGGCTGCCATGATGCGTTTTCTCGACCAGGGCATCGACAGGGTGCGCTTCGATGCGGCACAGTACAACAAGGGTGCGCTCGAACAGTTCGATGCCGCAATCGCACAGCGTCAGGGGTGAGCCGTGAGGATCCTGATCGTCGAGGACGACCCGCAAATGGGCGCGCTCACCCGGCAGGGCCTCACCGACCAGGGCTATGACGTCGAGGTCGTTGGCAATGGCGTCGATGGCCTGATTGCGTTCGGTCACGGCGAGTTCGCCGCGGTGGCGATCGACGTGATGATGCCCGGGATGTCCGGTTTCGAGCTCTGCCGCCGCATCCGCGAGACGGGCAGTAGCGTTCCGATCATCCTGCTGACGGCCCGTGACGCCATCGAAGACCGCGTGTACGGACTGGATGCCGGGGCAGACGACTACCTGACCAAGCCGTTCAGCATCTCGGAACTCGGTGCGCGCCTGCGGGCGATCTTCCGCAGGCAGAATGCCGCGCCGCAGATCCAGCTGAACGTCGGCGAACTCGAGCTCGATTCGATCAGGACGACGGTTTCGGTCGCCGGCAAGACGATCACGATGAGCCCGCGCGAGTTCTCGCTGCTTCGACTCCTCGCCACGACGCCCGGCACTCCCGTCTCTCGAACGGTCATGCTGGAGGAAATCTGGGGTTCTGTCGAACACATCGACCCCAACATCGTCGAGCAGTACATCAGTTTCCTCCGTCGCAAACTCGATTCGGAGCGCAGTCGGGTCGCGATCACCACCGTCCGCGGCGTCGGCTACCAACTGGATGAACTGCCGTGAGACTCCTGCGGCGGCTCAGCATCCGTGCCCGCATCACCGTGCAGACCCTCGTGATCGCCCTGGTGCTGTGTTCAGCGGCCGCGATCCTCTTCGGGATCAGCGTCCAGGCCGTCGTCCGGTCGGCGACCGCGCAGCTGCTGGCGAATGACGCCGGGCCCTTCGAGGCGGACATCCGCAAGGCTCCCACCGACCCGAGCCTCGTCATCGCGGAGGACCAGCAGGTCGCCGTGATCAACCCGAGCGGTGCCATCGTTCTCTCGAGCCTGCCGCGCGCGCTCCGCGCGAAGACCGGCGCGCTCCTGGCGCTCGACACGACGCCGCGGGATGTCGCTGCCGGGTCGCACACTTACCTCGGTCGGATGGAAAAGGTACGCACCGACGCGGGCACCTGGCGAATCGTCTCCGTGCGCGACCAGGAGCAGGGCGATCTCGTGATGCAGCGGCTTACCGTGACACTGCTCGTCGGCGACCTTGCACTCGTGGTGGGGTTCGGCATAGCTGCGTGGCTGCTCACGGGCGCGGCCCTTCGACCGGTCAACGACATGCGGCGCGATGCAGAACGCCTCAGCGAGGAAGAGTCGCTGGACGGGCTGCCGATAGGAGAGGCCAACGATGAAATCGCCCGCCTGGCTGGGACACTCAACGCCTTCATCGATCGCAATCGGCAGACCGTGATCCGTGAACGACAGATGATCTCGGATGCGAGCCATGAGCTGCGAACGCCGCTCGGCATCCTGAGCGCCCAGCTCGAGTTGGCAGAGAGCGAGGAGCGCACCCCAGCGGAGGTGCTCGCCGAGGTCGCTGAAGCGCGCGACACTGTCAGGCGCTTGTCCACCCTGACCACGAACCTGCTCACGCTCGCCAGACTCGAAACCGGCAACGCGTCCCGGCCGACTTCGTGGCCGGTGCTTGCACACGAGCTCACGGCATCCGTCGACCGGGCACGAGTGCTTGCGCAGGCGAAGTCGGTGTCGGTCGACTACTCGGTCGTTTCCACGGTGGAGGAGGATCGCAGCTACGCCGTCCCGGACACGGCGTTCGCGAGCGTGATCGATAACCTCGTCATCAACGCGATCTCGGCCGTCGACCACGGCGGCCACGTGCATGTGAGCGCCGACCAGAGTGAGACGGCAATGACCGTCTCCGTCACCGACGACGGCCCCGGGTTGCCGCCCGAGTTCATCCCCATTGCTTTCGATCGATTCACCCGGCCGGACGAGGCGCGCCAGCGCGATCATGGGGGCAGCGGTCTCGGCCTCGCGATCGTCTCGGCGACGGCGCGAGCGGCGGGAGGAGATGCCTCCATTCGCAATACCGGGACCGGTCTCGAGGTGACCATGGTTATCCCGCCCATCGGCTGGCCCAGGTCGCAAGTCTGAACGGACCTTCAGGCCGGGGGCCACCACAGTTGTCCTGCCCCCAAGCCGCGCGACTGACCATCGTAGTGTGACCGCTTTACTGAGGGCGGATGCCGCATCCGGGCATCGCGCAGACGACAAGACTCCTCCGCGCACGATCGCGTTCTGGCTGGCGCTTGCGATTGTCCCCATCGCCGGCGAGACGACCGCCGACCTTCTGGCGGGCTCGCTCGCACTGGGGCTCCTGTTCACCACGATGGTCGTCTCGGTTGTCCTCGCGGCCGCCCTCCTCTTTCAGCTCCACGCGACGCGGTATGCACCCGCAGCGTACTGGGCGAGCGTATGCACCACCGCGGTACTCGGCACCCTGGTCTCGGATGACCTCGCGAGCGACGTGGGGATCCCGCTCGATGTGGTGACGCTCGCCTTGGCCGTCGGGACGGGCGTCGCGTTCGCAGTGTGGTTCGCCGTCGAGCGGAGCGTCGACCCCGGGAGCACGACCACCAGGCGACGCGAGCTGTTCTACTGGCTCGCGGTGGCAGGCACGCTGGCGTTCGGAACTGCGGCGGCAGACCTCACCCTCGATCGATTCAGGATCGAGTACGTCGAGGCTATGGCGCTCGTCGGTTCGGTGGTCGGACTCCTTATCATCGCTAGCCTGCTACTTTCTCGCAGGATGCCGCACGCCAACATTTTTGTGTACTGGCTGCTGTTTCTTCTGGTTCCCCTCCTCGGCGGCGCCATTGAGCGATTCATTGCTGCTCCAAGAGCGAGCGGAGGCGTGGGGTTCGGCGGCCCACTGACGTGCGCGTTCGCCTGGCTCGCGATCGCGATGATCGTGCTCGCGATGACCTTCGGCCGCGCCACCGCAGGGCGGTCTCGCATTGCGAGAAAGGGGCACCGAGCATGAGCGTCGTCGCTCAGCAACTCGGTCGCTTAGCCGGCCAACCACAGGTCACCCGACAACGGTTCCGCGTGGGTCTCGCCGCCCTCGTGTTCGGTGCGACCGCCATGATCCTCGACGCCATCGGCTCCTGGACGCCGTCGCTGTGGGGGGACGAAGCAACGAGCGTCCTCTCGGCGGAGCGCCCGCTGCCGTCGCTCTTTCGCATGCTCGGACACGTGGACGCCGTCCATGGCACGTTCTACCTGGCGCTTCATTTCTGGATCGAGGTTTTCGGCGCATCGCCGGTATCCGTGCGATTCCCGAGCGCCATTGTCGGTGGCCTTGCGGTCGCTGGCGTCGTCTACCTCGGTGCCATGGTCGGAGGCCGGAGAATGGCGCTCGCGGCCGGTGCAGTCGCGCTCATCCTTCCCCGATTCACCTACATGGGTGCAGAATCACGCGGCTACGCGCTGAGCGCCGCCCTCGCCGTCTGGACGACGTACCTGCTCGCGCGCCTCGTCACCTCCGGTTCCCCCGGGCGTCGGTGGTGGGTGCTCTACGCCGTGGGGATCGCCCTCTCCACCTACGTTTTCCTGTTCAGCATCCTGCTGCTGCCCGCACACCTGCTCGCGGTGGCGTGGATCGATCGGCGCCGCAGCATCCGGCGGTGGCTGGTCGCGGTGGGCGCGGCTCTTGTCGTCGCCAGTCCTGTGATCGTCTACGGCATCGCCGAGCGCAGCCAGATTGGATTCCTCTCCGCTCGCACCGCGGCGACGTTCATCAGCTCAACCGTCTCGCCATGGTTCGGCACAGCACCAATGGCGATCGCGGGGTGGATCGTGCTCGGCGGCGCTGCGGCGCTCCTGGTTGTTCGCGGGCGCCGCGCGCCGCTGTCACCGCGCCTGCGGCTTGTGGTTGTAATAGGAGCCTGGCTGCTCGTGCCCGGCGCCATCCTGCTCTCTGTCAACATCGTGCACGCCGTCTACTCATCGCGCTATCTCACTTTCTGCGCGCCGGCAGCCGCGCTGCTCATGGGCTGGACAATCGCGCAGGTGCGGCCCCGCGCTGCTTCGATCGTCGTACTGGTCGCGCTCGGGGCGCTCGCCCTTCCGAACTACCTGGCGCAGCGAACTCCATTTGCCGAGAACAACAGCGACTGGAGCCAGGTCGCCGCCACCATTGCCGCGCATGCATCGGCAGGAGATGGCGTGCTCTTTGACGAGGCGACCCGACCGTCGCTTCGGCCGCGGCTCGGCATGCGCATCTATCCGGCGGCGTACGCCGGCCTGCAGGACATCGCCATCAAGTCACCGTGGTGGCAGACCGACGGCTGGCGCGACTCGACCTGGGCGCTGCCATCGATAACGGATCGGCTCCTCGGCATGAACACCGTTTGGATCGTCGAATACAAGGGTGCGGGCCAGCCGGCAGACACCTACGACCTTGCCACCATGGCGAGCCAGGGGTTCAGAGTCACTGCGCGATACGTC
>DASYEE010000077.1:0-1680 GCA_036499165.1 Galbitalea sp.
CGACGGCGTCGTCGCCCTCGCCGATGCGCCAGCGTTCACCGATCCGCGCACCGCTCACGTCGATCCCCGAGACCCGCAGGTTCTCGCCGAACCAACCCGGCTCGAGTTCGTCGGGGGCTCGCTCGCCCCATCGCTCGAGCAACTCGGACGCCCACCACGCGGCATCCTCCTCGGCATACGCGTACAGCGCGGCGTCGAGACCGCCGTGACTCTCGCGATCCGCCTGCACATCGGCGAAGGCTCCGTACGGGCCGATCTTCACCGCGCCCTGCTGCGGTCGCTTGTCGATCGCCGTGGTGCCGACCACTCCGGCGTCGTCGTGCAGCGCATGCACGACGCAGATCGCGAGAAGTGAGGGCACGCCCTGATCCTACGAGAGGCGATCTACGAGAGCACGTACTCCGCGGGCTCGACCCGCCGCACCACCCCGCGGAACGCCGCCGCCCGATGCGGCCAAAGCGTCGTGTTGCGGCCCGTGTCGTCGAGGTAGTAGCTCGCACATCCCCCGGTCGTCCACACCGAGTCGCGCAGCTGGCGCTGGATCCGCGCATTGTAGGCGGCCTGGGCCTCGGGACGCGCCTCGATGACCCGGCTTCCCGTGGCATCCATCAAATCAAGCGCCTTCAGCACGTAGCCGAGCTGAGCCTCGATCATGTAGATGATGCTGTTGTGGCCGAGGGCGGTGTTCGGGCCGACCAGCAGGAACAGGTTGGGAAAATCCGCCACCGTCGTGCCTCGCAGCGCCGACATGTGGGGCGACCAGCGGTCGGCGAGTGAGACCCCGTCTCGCCCGTGCAGCAACGGCGCGATCGACGGATGCGTCGCCTCGAAGCCCGTCCCCCCGACCAGCACCTCGTACCGCCGGCGCGTGCCGTCTGCGGTCACGATGTCGTGGCCCTCGATGGACGCGATGGCATCCGTCACCAGCTCGACGTTCGGCTTGGTCAGCGCGCGGTAGTAGTCACTCGAGATCAGGATGCGCTTGCAGCCGATCCGGAAGTCGGGGGTCAGCTTCGCCCGCAGTACCGGATCCTTCACCTGCGCGTGCAGGAACCTCAGCGACACAGCCTCGAATACCCGGCCGATGGGCTTGAACCGTAACCCGGCGAACCGCCCCTCGGCCTGCGTGAACGCCCAGTTGCGAGCGGCGCGCTGCAACGCAGGGACGCGCGCGAACCAGCGTTTGCGACGCGCGCTCGACGGTCCGTCGCCGCGCGGCACGATCCACGGCGCTGTTCGCTGGAACACGGTGACCTGCCCCGCGATCTTCTGAAGCTCAGGCACGAACTGGATCGCCGACGCTCCGGTGCCGATCACCGCGACCCGCTTGCCCGCCAGGTCGACGTCGTGCCGCCACTGCGCCGAGTGGAATCGCGGCCCTGCAAAGCTCTCGAGGCCCTGGATGGCCGGCCACTTCGGGTCGATCAGCGGCCCGTGGCCCGACACCAGCACATCGGCGGTGAACGTCTCGTGGCTGGTCTCGATGCGCCAGACCTTGGCCTCGTCATCCCAGTCCGCCCGCCGCAATTCGGCGTCGAACAGGACGCGAGGCCGCAGCTCGTACCGATCGGCGATGCCCTTCAGGTATTCGAGAATCTCGGGCTGGCGACCGTAGCGAAAGTTCCAATCGGGATTCGGCGCGAACGAGAACGAGTACAGATCGCTGCGGATGTCGCAGGC
>DASYEE010000078.1:0-4403 GCA_036499165.1 Galbitalea sp.
ATGAGGCTGGCTGGGATCGCCCAGGAAATTCGCCCAGCCGACGGCACGCACGATCCCGCTGGCCCAGGACTTGGGCTTGCCTCGGGTGAGGGGAGAGGGACTCAAGCGGGACAGGAGTCCCGCCAACTTCCGACACAGGGCCCCGTATTCCTCGTCGAGGTGATCGCGGCAGAAAGCGTCTGTGAGGGCCACGATGGCGTCATGAGCGGGGCGAACCGCCGACGGGATCGTGGACTCCTCATTCGCCTGGTCCTTTTTTCTCGCCATCGGGATCGTCCTTCGTCTTTCAAGGGGAGATGATCTGCCTGAAGACTTGTGGACGGTTGGGGCGGCCGGCGCCTCCGGTTCGGCGGGATCGATGAGGACGTTTGAAGTGGACCCCATCGTCTAGACCAAAAAATGGCGATCCTTCGCTACTGTCTCATCAGGCCGTCCCGGCACCGATGCCTCGATAAACCGCTCCTGGCGTCCGATATTCAAGCGATTGGTGGTACCGCTCCTCGTTATAGAAGCCAAAGTAGCGCTTCAGCCCTCGCTGCAACTCCGGAACCGAATCGTATCCTTGAATGTAAATGTCCTCGTACTTCACCGTCCTCCAAAGACGCTCGACGAATACGTTGTCCAACGCCCTCCCTCGGCCGTCCATGCTCACGGCCACACCGGCCGCTTCCAACCTCCCGGTGAACAACTCCGACGTGAACTGCGACCCCTGATCGGTGTTGAACACCTCGGGCTTCCCGAACCTCAAGGCGTCTTCCAGCATCTCCAGGCAGAACGAGCCGTCCAGCGTGTTCGACAGCCGCCAGTTGATCACGTACCGGCTGTACCAGTCGAGCACCGCCGCCAGATACATGAAGCCCCCGCTCATCGGCACATACGTGATATCGGTACTCCACACCTGGTCCTGCCGTTCGATCTTCACGCCTCGCAGGAGATAGGGGTAGATCTTGTGGCCCTTCCCAGCCGTGCTCAGCCTCGGCTTGGGATAGATCGCCTCCAGGCCCATCTTTCGCATCAGGCGTTGCACCCGCTTCCGATTCACCTCCTCCCCGCGTGCTTCCAGCCAGATCGTCATCCTTCGGCTGCCGAAGAACGGGCAGGCCGTGTACTGCTCGTCGATCAACCGCATCAATCTCAGGTTCTCGGCCGTCTCCCCGACCGGCTCGTAATAGAAGCTCGATCGGTTCAGGCCCAGCAACTCACACTGACGGCGGACGCTCAACTCGACATGATCGATCTCAACGAATGGCCTTCGGTCCTCAACCGAAGGGGGTAACTTTTTTTTTCAGCCACTCGAGTTCCATCTTGAGCCTGCCGATCTGCTCGAAGAGCTCGGCCTGGCGGGCCTCGGCGTCAGCCGAGGCCGCTCTGGCTGGGCTCCCGAAGACCTCCTCGGCCCCGGTGACGAGTTGCTTCTTCCAACCGTGGATCAGCGTCGGATGAACGCCGTACTGCCCGGCCAACTCGTTGATCGTGCGATCGCCCTTCAAGGCCGCCAGTGAGACCTGGGCCTTGAACGTCGCCGTGTGAACTTTCCGCTTTCCCGCCATCGGCTCCCCTCCGTTAGACCACCAGAGTAGCTTAACCGGTGGTCCAGATTTCGGGGTCCATTATAATGATCACCTCCGGCCCGATGGAGGGGACGAACAACAAGATCAAGACGATGAAACGACAGGCGTATGGGTTCCGGGACCGCGAGTTCTTCAAGCTGAAGATCCTGGCGATTCACGAGAGCCAGTACAAACTCATCGGATGATGGAGTTTTCATTGATCAGCCGGTGGCGCACGCTTCCGCCGGATGAACCTTATTTCGTAAGACTTTAGCCGACTGCAGTCGTTTTGGGCGGTAGCGGTGGGAGTTGCCCCGTAGTGAGGTAAGTGGTGAGGGCGTCGACAATCGTTCTGAGTGGGGCATGACCACGTTGTTGCAGAGTCCGATACACGCTCATCAACACCGCTTGAGTATCGGCTCCCCGTTCGCTCCGATTGCCGAAGCTGTTCTTGCGAATCATCACTGCGGGGCGGATCGCGCGTTCGGCGTGGTTGTTGTCGAACGGCACGTCGGGCTCGTCCAGGAACGTGAAGAGGTCATCGCGATGGCGACGCAGACGTTTGATCAACCGCTTGGCATCCTTGTCTTCCCACACCGTGGCGATCAACTCGTCCAGGCGGACCGTCAGGCGCGTGCGCCGCGAGGTGTATTCCTCGGCAGGCACTTCGTCCCGTTTCTTGAGCCGGATCGCGTCGCCCAGCAGGCGGCGCAGTTTCTTCACAAACCCGGGCCAGTTCGGTCCCGGGCGGCCATATTTGTCTACCGTCTTCAATTCACGCAGCAAATGGACCAGGCAGGTCTGACGCCGCGCGCAGACGACCTTGTTGTAGGCCCCCCAGAAGTCGGTGACCAACGTGCCGTTGAACTCGTCTTTGAAGAATTTCGACAACGCCGGGCTGCCCCGACTCCGATCGATCATAAAGTAACTCAGATCGGTCGTGGTGAAGCACCACAGCCAGTGGGTCTTGCCATTGACCCGCCAGCCGGTTTCATCGCCATGCAGTACGGCCGAACCCAACGCCTCGGACTGGATCTGCAAGTACCAGGCAAACAGGATCGCCTGGAGCCGATACCACATCTGGATCAGGCCGCCGGGACTCAGCTTCAACATCAGGTGATGATTGAAGACGGCGACGACCTGGGAGAGCGTGTTGCCCAATCCGTAATGGAGCCAAGCCGAGAGCACCAAGGTCCGGTTGCCGAGCGTGGCGCCTGGAAGGGCCTCGGTCACGACCGGTTCGACCGCCTTCTGGCATCGAGGGCACCAGTCGCGATGGATCGTGTGCTCGGTAACCACCGGGGTGATCGCCTCGGGGATATCCTCGGTAATGCGGGTCCGAGCCTGATGGGTCCGGGTCAACGGACCGTGGCATTCCGGGCAGGCTTCAAGGCGATGATCGATCCGACGGTCCACGGTCTCGGGTGTGGGACGTCGCGTGCCCGGATGTCCCTTCTCACGTCCAGGGCGTCTGCGGCGTCCATCAGTCCTGGGCTTGAGGAAGGGGGGGATCATCGCCGAAGGGGTCGTCGGTGTCACGACGGGAGTCGTCGAGGTTTGGGCTTCTCGCGCTTTTTGAGCCAAACTCAAGAGTGCGAAAACGACGGCTTCCTCACCTTGCCGATAGATCTCTCTCGCCTGCTGCTCAGTGAGCGCGGGTCCAAGAGGGACGAGAGTGGCAAGGGTTTGATCCGTCATGGCTTTGGCCCAAAAGTCCAGAGCCAAGATCAATACGGAACGGTGGTTTCAAAAGCAAGGGGGTTGTCCCCTGCAGGCGGCTAAAATCTTACAAGAATTCAAGGTCCCGGAAACCGTATGCCTGACGTTTCATCGTCTTGATCTTGTTGTTCGTTCCTTCCATCGGGCCGCTCGTGATCATCGCGTCGTAGTACGCCAACAGCCCACTGCGATGACTCGCCAGCGTTTTGGCCATCTGCTTCAGCATCTTGATCCCCGACGCCTCGGCCCGCCGGATCCAGTCGTTCAGAAACGCAGCCGCAAACCGCTTGCCCGGTTGCCCCCAAAACTGCCGAAGATCTTCCTTTAGGTAGTAGGCCACCGCCAGCGACTTGTTCAACGCCAGCGCCTCCTCCAACCGGGACTTCTCGTCCTTCTCGACGTCGAGGTTCTCCGGATTCTTCAGCAACAACCACCGGGTCCCCTTGAGTACGTCCTTCTGCATCTTCTCGGTGGCCTCGCGGTACAAGTCGCGGCGGAGTTGGGAGAGTTTGTCGTTGTACAGCTTGATGACATGGAAGTGGTCGAAGACAATCGTCGCCTTGGGCAGGTGGGTCGTCACCGCCTGACGGTAGGCCGCCGACATGTCCATCGCGACCGCCTCGATTATGGCCTTGCTGGGCCTCAGACGCCTCCAAAACGGCTTCAACGCATCGGCCCCCTTGCCGTCGCCGACGAACACGACGGCCCCACTCATCAGATCCATGACGATGGTCAGGTAGCGATGCCCCTTGGCGACAGCGATCTCGTCAATGGCGATCCGTCGCAGGTGTTTGAGCTTGGGCTTGGCATAGCGTCGGGACAGGTCGCGTTTCTGGATGTCCTTGATCGTGTCTCAACTCACGTCCAGGTGGCGGGCCACATTGCGGATGGTCGTGCTGCGGCTCAATTCCAGCGCGTATCGCTCGAACGACGAGGTGTAGCTGCGTCGTGGGTCGGCGAAGGAGAGCTCGACCTGGCGGACCACGCCGCAGGCCTGGCATTCGACGCGCGGGATGGGCAAGACCACGAACGTGGGACGGCTGCCGATGGGGACGGTTCGGAAGCGACGCTCGACTCGACCGCGCGAATGAACCTGGGACGACCCGCAGGCCGAGCAACGACACGTGCCGGGAG
>DASYEE010000079.1:0-4444 GCA_036499165.1 Galbitalea sp.
TGCGACTCCTCGCCTGCAGGGCCACCATCACCACGACCACCGCGATGGTGAGGTACGTCGAGTAGTGGTCGATCCGGTCGACGACATCGACCGCCGGCTTGCCGATGGCGTAGCCCAGGCCGACGATCGGGCCGACCCAGAGCAGCGTGCCGAGCAGGTCCAGAGCCAGGAAGGTCCGCAGGCGCATCCCGGAAAGTCCGGCAGCGACGTAGACCAGGAACGAGGGCACGGGCAGGTAGTACGCCAACGGGACGAGGGCCCACCCCCAGCGTCGGGTGGCTCTCTCGAGCCGGGCGATCCGCGCCTCGCGTCGAGCCACACCACGCGGCGAGGAGTCTCGACCCAGGAACATGTGGAGCGCGCGGTCGCCCCAACGCTGGCCTGCCCACCAGAAGACCCAGTCGAACATCATGGTCCCCGGTACGCCGGCTGCGATCGCCACCCACAACGGCAGCTCGTGCAGTCGGCTGTGCGCTCCGACCGTCACCTCGGAGACCGTCGACCCGCTCAGGATCTCCAGCAGCAAGGGGTGGGATCCGAGCAGCGCCGGGGTGAGTGGCCAGAGGGCGAGCGAGTACACGGTCATCACGACGAGCAGGACCGCGATCGCGACATCCGCGCGACCAGCGCCATCGGCACGCATCCGCAGCATCCGTAGGTGGCGCGACGCTCGCGGTGTGGATGGGTTCGAGGTCGAGGTCATCGCGGCAAGTGTTGCACTGGGCCTGTGAACGACTGGTCGAGCCGAACGAGATCCGCACGGCGGGAAGAACGCGGCGCTCTCACCGTGAGCGGCGGGTGATGAGGACTTCGTCACGACAACGCCCGTGATCGGGAGACAGATGTTGACGGCCCTCGGACCTGTCGTCGCGATCCAACGATCTGTCTGCGTCCCCGACGCTCGTCCTTCGGCAATCGGAGCAGCGTCCGCTCGTACGGGGTCGTGCCCGCCCAGATCCCATACTCGATGTTGTTGTACAGCGCGAAGGACAAGCACTTCGCAGTGACAGGACAGGTTGCGCAGATCGCCGTCGCTTCAGCAATCTGAGCGAGCGCGCGCGTGCCTTCGCTGGTCGGGAAGAACAGGTCCGGGTCTTCCGACAGGCACCCGGCCTGATTGCTCCAATCAGGCACGGCGCACCCTCCAGTTGCGCTCACGCACCGCTATCACCGTCGATCACTCTGCTGCAGGGCTCGTCGACAGGCACGGGCACCCACGTTCGTGGTCGCTGAGATCTGCGTGCATGTCACGACGGCCCTTTGCCCGTCGCTTCGTCGCGATGGGCTGGGCTCTCAAGCGGGCGCTGCGTCCCCACGTCGTGGACATCGAGCTCCCCTGCTGCTTCGGAGCCTCTGGTCGGTCGGGCGGCGCTGCTGCGATCGCCAGACCGAAACGCCATGAACGTTCCGCCGACCAGGATCGCCATCACCACCAGCGCCGCGACGGCGAACAGACACGTAGCAGCTATCGGGTCGGTCATGCGCGCACCCGATTCGTCAATCGAGGTGGACGCGGACCGTTCCAGTGACCCATAACGGCAATCTAGTTGTAATGTACCTAGAAGTCAATAACTGAAGTCGTGATCTGCCGTGGCCCGGTCGAGCAGAGTGCGCAGCCTCAGTGGCTGCTCGCGGAAGAGCGCGATGCCGACGTCGTTCTGGCCAAGGCAGCCTGCGCGGCCGATGCGATCGAATCGGCCGTCAGGCCGATCTGTTCCAGAATCGCCGCCCTCTTCCCGTGATCGAGGAAGGCCTCCGGGATTCCGTGGATCTGGACTGGAGTAGGGACCTGATGGTCGCTGAGCGCCTGGAGGAGCCGCGCTCCACAACCGCCGACACGCAGGCCATCCTCGATAGTCACCACCAGTCGGTAGCGCCGGGCCATCTCGACGAGGTCGGCGCTCACCGGCTTGACCCAGCGGGGGTCCACGACAGTAACGCCGTAGCCGAGGTCGGTGAGCATCTGCCCGCTGGTCAATCCCACCGGCGCCATCGAACCCACTGCCACGATCAGCACGTCGGGGGAACCGGAGCGAGCAAGCACATCCAGCGTGCCCGCGGAATCGAGAGCCGTGATATCGGGACCGACAGGGCCCTTCGGGAACCTCACGACAGTAGCGGCGTCGCTGACCTCGATGGCTTCGTTCAGCAGCCTCCTCAGCTCATGCCCGTCGCGCGGCGCTGCGATCCGTAGGTTCGGCACCGTCTGAAGGAAAGCCATGTCCCACATACCGTTGTGAGTCGCCCCGTCGTCGCCAGTCACGCCAGATCTGTCGAGGGCGAATGTCACGCCGCAATTGTGGAGAGCGACATCGAAGAGGACCTGGTCGTACGCGCGGCTCAGGAAGGTCGAGTACACGGCTACCACCGGGTGGAGCCCCCCTGTAGCCATCCCGGCCGCGGAGGTGGTTGCGTGCTGCTCCGCGATGCCGACGTCGAAGGTGCGGTCCGGGTAGGCCTCGCGGAAGCGGTCCAGGCCAACGGAGTGAAGCATTGCGGCCGTGAGAGCGACAACGTCAGGTCGGCGCGCGCCGATCGCAATCAGCTCTTCAGCGAACGTATCGGTCCATGAAGGGGGCTTGGCCGGCTCTCTGCCCGTCGCAAGGTCGAAGGGGCCCGGAGAATGGAGCTGGTCCACATCGTTGCGTTCTGCGGGAGCGTAGCCGCGACCTTTGCAGGTGACGACATGGACGACGACTGGTCGGTCGTACTGCTTCGCCATCCTCAGCACATCTTCGAGCTCCTGCAGGTCGTGACCGTCGACCGGTCCTACGTACTTCAAGCCCAAGTCGGAGAACAAGCCCTGGGGCACGAGCAGGTCCCTGAGCCCGGCCTTCACGGAATGTGCGGTCGAGTAGGCGGCCCGACCGATGACAGGAAGGCTGGCGATGTGCCGCCCGGCCGACTCGAGAAGACCGTCGTAGCCGCGCCGCAAGCGCAGACGCGTCAATGCAGTGGTTACCCCGCCGACAGTCGGCGTGTATGAACGACCGTTGTCGTTGACGATCACGACCAACTTGCTGTCGCGTGAGACTGCGATGTTGTTCAAGGCTTCCCATGCCATGCCGCCGGTCAAGGCGCCATCGCCGATGACCGCCACGACATGGCGGCCTCGGCCCAGGAGCGTGTTCGCTTTCGCCAAGCCATCGGCGTACGACAAGGCGGTCGATGCGTGGGAGTTCTCGACCAGGTCGTGCGCGGACTCGGCGCGGCTTGCGTATCCGCTCAAGCCGCCTTGCTTCCGCAATGAGGGCAGTCGGGCGCTTCGGCCGGTCACCATCTTGTGGACGTAGGTCTGGTGCCCGGTGTCGAACACGATCTGGTCACGCGGTGACTCGAACACGCGATGGATGGCCAAGGTCAGTTCGACGACACCCAGGTTCGGTCCGATATGACCGCCTGAACTCGAACAGATCTGGACAAGGGACGCCCGGATCTCGGCCGCAAGGGCCTCCAGTTCCGCCGCCCCGAGGTCCTTCAGATCCTCAGGGCCGCGCATGCTCGACAGGATGGTCATAGTGCTCCTTGGTGGACCCGTGTGCATTGTGTACCCATGAGTACATAATTACATACGGTCGATCGAGGCGAGATGCCGGCTGGTACGGCTCTGCTCGTAATCGAGGAAGTGAGCCACGGCACTGTTTATTGACCGAGAGGTACAAAAGCGTCTACCGTCGGTTCCATGGCTCGTCCGATGAAATTTGAGAAGAACGAAGCGGTCGGCAAGGCGCTCGAGGTGTTCTGGAACAGCAGCTATGCCGCGACGACGCCTCAAGAGCTCGTGGAGGGCCTGGGCATCGGCAAAGGCAGCCTCTACAACACGTTCAGCAGCAAGCGAGGCCTCTACGACCTGACGCTGGCAGAGTACGTGCGCCGTCGCGCAGAGGTACTGGAGGCGACCCTGAGGCGCCCGGGTTCCAGAATCGACGCGCTGGCCGCTGGGATTGCCGTACTTGTCGGCCTGGACATGGCCAATCCCAAAGGCTGTTTCATCGTGAACGCGGTCGCAGAGCATGGTGAGGGCGACACGGTCGTCGCAGATGCGTCGGCGAACCTGTTCGAACTGATCAAGCGCACGTTCGGGACGTGTCTGGAGGCTGCGGTACAGGAAGGGGAGGCTCGCTCGGACCTGGACGTGGACCAGAAAGCGTCTGAACTCCTCGCGATCGTCATCGGGTCGAGCATCCTGCTGCGTACTGGAGGCGACAAGTCCGCAGTCGAAGGGCTTGTTGACGGCGTACTTCGTGAGCTGCGGTCCGGAGAGAAGGCAAGCCGTTCATGAGCGACCTACGCCCACCCGTACCGCCGTTCGACAGGCAGTCGGCAGTCGTCAAGGTACGGGCGGCTGAGGATGCGTGGAACTCGGGCGACCCGGTGCGCGTCGCCTCGGCGTACACGCTCGACTCCCGCTGGCGGAACCGCGACACCTTCATCAACGGTCGGG
>DASYEE010000080.1:0-5996 GCA_036499165.1 Galbitalea sp.
AGTGGAAGACACCCGACGATGCCGTTCACCAAGCATGGCTCTGGCGTCCCGCAGTCACGGCGCGCCCCTGAAACCGGTCAGACTTTCTCTCTCAGTAGGTTGCGCTAGAGCAACCTAACGCGCTAGAATAGGTTTACACAGAGAGAGGGGAGGTGATACAAATGCACAAGGAACTCAAGGCGATCGAGAAGGAACTGCGCAAGCAGGGCTTCAGCACCTGGATCCGGAAGAACGGCCACATGGCCGTCTACCAGGGCCAGGAGTACGTGGCCACGTTCGGCGGAACGCCGAGCGACTTCCGGGGCTGGAAGAACAGCCTGGCGAAGTGCCGTCGCAGAGGGTTCATCTGGCCGCCTCCCTAGGCCCAGATGAATCAGGGGCCGGAGATCAAGCAGTGATCTCCGGCCCCACTAAGGGTTCAAGTGTACGAGACAACAAGGAGAAAAGACCCATGACCGACTACAACATCCGGCTCGAATATCAGATGCCGGCCAACGAAGCCAGCGGCGACCTGCTCGTCGACACGTTCAAGACCTTCCACCCGGCTGCGGGTCCGGTCGGCAACGGAAACATCGACGTGTGGCTCACCATCCAGGGAGTCGACGCGTACGACGTCTCGCAGCTCGCAACGGCGCTCGCCTCCAAGGTGCAGCGCCCACTGATTGCGCTCGAGGTGCTCCCCACCGCCGACTTCGACAACCGCAACGGCCTCACTCCCGTTCCGGAATTGATCAGCACTGACGACGCGGCCGCCCTGCTCGGCGTCAGCAGGCAGGCGATCGACAAGCAGATCAAGTCGGGCAAGCTCCGCGGTCACCGTGTCGGCGAGCGCACTGTCGTTCTGGCCAGAGCCGATGTCGAGCGCCAGGTCGAGCAGCGTGGCCGCAAGCTGAACCTGTCAGATCAGGCAGCGGAAGCTGATGCTGCCGCACTCGAGGAAGCCGGGATCGAAGAGCACGAGATCATGGCTGACGACCGCGGCTAGAACGCACGAAAAGCCCCCGAGCCCGACTCCGTGAGGAATCGAGCCCGGGGGCTTCGTGGTGTTGCGGTCAGTCGGCGTTCGGTCGACGCGGGTCGACGGTCTGCTGCTCGACAGTGCCCTGGTTGTGACCGACACCTTTCCAGGCGATCCACCCAGCAGCCAGGATCAACGCGACCAGAATCGCGAGAGGCATGACCTCAGCTGGTCTCGCCGTTCGTTCGGACCGTGACACCCAACTGAGTGGCCAGCGCCTCCACGACAGCGATCGCAATGAGAGGCAAGTCGGTCGCCCAGTCGAACCCGCCCGTCAGGAAGGGCACCAGCGCGACCAGAACGGCGACGACGATGCCGACACCGACCTTCGCAGCACCCTGCCATCCGGTGGGAAGGACGGGGACTGCATACTTCAGGACGGCGCCGAGCACGAGAATGCCGAACGCGACCACGGCCGCAGTCTTCACTGCGGTGGGAGTGTCGGAGTGCAGGGCGAGGGCGAGGGCGCCCACACCTCCGAATCCGACGAGCAGAACCGAGAAGATCGCCACGGCGAACTTCTGGAACGTGGGCGACGCGATCGGCGTCGGCGTGATGGTGCTCATGGTGCTCTCCTTCTACTTGGTGTCGTCGGCCTCAGGCTTCAAAGCGAGAGCGTCGACGACGTCTTGATCGAGGTTCATGTCGGGGTGCGCATCGCGCAGCTTCCGCACGAGATGTCGGAGGGCCTGCTGGACGTCGTAGAACAGGCCGCGGAAGAACGTGTAGAGGTTGTAGTACTTCGTCGCCTGCTCGCGAGCCTGGATCAGCGCACTATCTTGCTCCGACTCGGACATCTGCTTAGAGGATTCCTGAGCCTGCACAGCGTCGGTGTGGTCCTGCCGTCGCCTCCACACGAGCCCGATCGTGCCAACGACTGCCACAAGAAATGTAGAGATTGCGCCGACCGTCAAACCGAGCCACGTCAGGTCAGGACTGCCCCCCACATCGATGACTCTCACTTCTCCGAGACCTCACCGTGCGTGGTGAGAATCTTGCCCGGACGGAAGAACAGCCAGACCATCCGGACCGTCGGATGAGACGACAGGGCCAGGATCGCGCAGCCAACAGCCACACGAGCCAGGTTCGCCAGATGGGTCGCGGTGTCATCCGAAGCAATGCGCTGCTCTGAGAACGCCCCGCTGCCGATGATGATCAGCAAGCCGGCGTAGAACGTCAGCGCCAAG
This sequence comes from Galbitalea sp., assembly GCA_036499165.1. Classification (GTDB taxonomy): domain Bacteria; phylum Actinomycetota; class Actinomycetes; order Actinomycetales; family Microbacteriaceae; genus Galbitalea. The sequence goes on from DASYEE010000080.1 coordinate 2,206, forward strand.
AACAGCGCAACTGTGCCCCAGAGCTCGATCCAGTTGAATACCTTGATCGTCCGAGTCAGAGGAACTTCACCGGCTCGCAGCGCGCCGATCGCAGCAACCAGTCCGCCCACCATCACCAGGGAACCCCAGATGGGCGTGAACCCAGCCGGTGTTGTGAAACTGAAAATCGGGATGCCTGCGGCCACCGCAGCACCACCGAACACGACCAGGGTCAGGTAGCCGACGATCAACTCCATCCGGTAGCCGGCGACCTGACTGGTTGCCCACCGTCCGAACCATCTCGGCTTCTTCTGCTCGGCCTTCCACTGTGCGATCAACGGGGGCGTTGTCGGCTGCTGACGCCGCCTCGAGCGCGAACGACGAACAGCAGACGGCTGCACGGTGTCTTCCAGCAGCGGGTCAATGTCACTGGCGCGAGGCATCAGTTCCCCCTTCCAACCGAGGGGGCGGCCTCGGCTATTCGATCTTGGACAGGTTGATCAGCGTGACCCGGCTCAAACCGAATGACTCGGCGAGACTCGGCCATGACATGCCCGCAGCTCGAGCGGACCGAATCAGCGCAGGTCGCTCGCCGAGCAGAGTGTCGACAGACGCGACATTGCGGGAGATCTCTTGCATCACGCGCGCCGCTTCGACGGCTCGTTCGGTCGGGTCCACACCAGAACGTTACCGTAAAAAATATTTACTTTGTCGTATTTCAGGCGTATGGTGCTCCCCATGACTCAGCGACTGCCCAGCGACACCCTCAAGAAGCCCACCCGACGCCTGCCCTGGATTCTCGGGCTCGCCGGTGCGGCAGTCATCGCCACCGGAGCCGTACTCGCAGGACCCTCCATCGCAGCGAACCTGAACCCGGCACCTACTCCGACACCGACGATCGAGAAGTATGTCTCGCCGCCGCTCGATCAGGGTGAGCTCGCTTCGGTGCAATCCGGCGCCGATCAGCAGCATGCCATCATCTCGGCAGAGCAAGCCGCAGCTAAAGCCGCCCGGGATGCGGCTGCAGCGAAAGCAGCCCGAGACGCTGAGGTGCAGGGCAGCGAGTCGGCCGGGCTGCCTAGCGGTGCCCTGGTGCCCTTCATCGCGAGCAACGATCCGCAGAACGCCGCAGGTGGTACGTACGACACCAACGCCTGCGCCAGCCACAGCGCGAGTACTGGCTCTGACGGCAAGCCACACTGCGACTAGCCTCCCAGGGCCTTCAGCCTGGCGTCGAGTGACTTCACGACGCCCAGGAGGGCGACGCTGAGCATCTCGTACCTGATGCCCTCCGGGTTGCCCTCCTCGTCGAAGAACACTGCCCAGGGAGCCACCTCGGCCACATCCTCGGCCATGAGTCCGTGCTCGACCGGCGCAAGGTCGCCATATTTCTTGACGGCATCCTTTCGTCGGAAGTCGTACTCCACGAGCGCCATCAGGGGCTCAGCCTCGGTAGCGCGCTCCACGATGTCTTGCTTCCCTCGTCGGGAGGAAGTGATTGCGCCAAACACACCGTTCACATCGGCGTATACGGAGGCGTAGCTGAGTAGTACTGTGCGGCCGCGAACATCGATTGACGTGATCCCGCCATCGGCTGTCATCCGGCCCGTCATGTGGAACCCGGCGGTAAGAGCCGCGGTGATCAGCGACGGCAGCGACGAGATCAGCGCGTTGACCTTCGCGAGCGCCTGCCCCAGCTGGTTGCCATCCGGCTGTTCGAGCTTGTCCAACCGTGCCGACGCCGAATCGAACCGGGAAATGGTCTTCGTCAGACCATCCGTCGCCCCACTGCGCCTAGGCATTGGTCGTCTCGTCCAGAATCACTTTGATCCACTTCCCATCCTGATCACCCGAGGTCGAACGAATCTCCCGACGGTGCACACCCGCCTTCGGAATCCACGGATGATCCCTGGGCACAATCACGTTCACGAAATCGCCCGGCCAGTACGCGCCCACCCGAGGATTACGGTCAGCGCGCGCCTCGAACGACCACGTGTTACCTGGCGCCGCACCGTCCGCGATCGCGTCTTGCGAATACGCCAACAACGTGGCTGGGTCTGAAACATCCGGATGCGACGAGTCGACGGACTCCATCAGCGGATACCCAACGTCGGTCAGCGCCGTGTTCATCGCGCGTGATACCACCGCCGTGCCATCCTGCCGACCGCCCGTGGTCCAGGCCTGCCCGGTCATGTTGGTCGCGTCATCCGCCACCTGCAGATTGCGGATCGACGGTCGAGGTACGGACAGGTCCCACCGATGCTCGGAGATACCGTGCAGCTCTGGCTCGGCCAAGGTGCCAGTGCGCAGCAGAATCTCGACGCCCCTTCTGTCTGAGGTGCGCCGGCCGAGGAAGTCGATGTCGATCCCGTTCTCACGTCCGATGAACGACGCTACAGCGGCATCCATCTTCGTCAGGTTCGCGCCGAGGTAGTGCTGCTCGTAGGCGCCCCCGATCTCGTCATCTTGGAAGACGATCGGGAGAGTGCCGCCCGGCCACGACATCATCTGCTGCACCAGCCGTTTGACCATCAGACCGTACGTCATGCCCACCAAGTCGGTGTTGGCCACGGCGGCCGATGCACCAGTCGTCGGGTCGATGACGTTTTGATCGTCAGTCAACGGTGGCAGCACGGCGCGGTGTTGGAAATGCGCCCCCTGCACCCCTGACGCGCTCAAGGACAGCTTCTTCGTGGGGTCGTCGAACGAGCGACTCCAAATCTCCCCCAACGCCATCACGGTGTCGTTTTCGATCACCGCCAAGAGCGACTTTGCCGGCGTGGTCGCGTTCGGCAGGTCTAGCTTCCTCAGCGCCCGCGACGCCATCGGGATAGTGCATGACACCACATCTGGCTTGTTGCGTTCCTTCGTCCAGCTGAGGCCGCTGAAGGGGACGTTGAGGATGCGGCGCCCTGTCAGAAGGTCGGCGACGAGAACCTGTGTCATGCCGACCTTCTTCCTATCCGGGAGGGTTGAGCGCCTTCGTAGCTGCGAGCACCTCTGTAAGGACGGTGGTGTTCGCCTTCATCGCTGCCAGGAGCGCCGTGTCATCCCCTGTGGTTGCCACGGAGGCGAGGTACGCGGCCTTCCACGCTTTGAAGCTGGCGTCGTTGAGTCCTGCACTTGCTGCGCCGATCTGGGCGCTCAGCGCGGTCGCGAGGCCTTTGTCGGTGGTTTCCAGCCAGTTCGCCGGAGTGCCGGGCGACCCGCCTGCCAGGGCGTAGCGGAGTGGCTTTGAGTCGAGGTTGTGGAACAGTGACGGCATCGGGTTTCCTTCCAGATTGTTCAGGGGCGTGCTGCCGCCACTCGCGGTAGCTAGAGAGTTCACGAGCGGTTCGAACTCGACACGCACACCGTCGACAGTCGCGTCGATGTGCGGCCACCGAGACGCTTTGTTCGGCATGCCGATCGCCTGCCCACGTTTCACCTTCGTGCCTGACTTGACCAGCGTCGAGGCGACCTCGCGATAGTTGATGCTGCGACCATCCGCCAGCTTCAGAACGATCGCCTTCCCGGGAGTGAACCCGTTCTGCCCCGCCACCAGCGTCACCACACCATCCGCGGCGGCGGTGATCTTCTTCGGCGGGTACATGATGTAATCCGTGCCGCCCGCATAGTGCTTGCCAGTGCTCGGGTTGATCGCGGCGACATGTTGAGCCCACGTCCACCCGACCGGGCACCCTGCGAACGGGTTCACGATCAGGATCATCAGGCGACCTTCTCGAAAGTCAACTCGCCAGCCACCGCGAGGTTGCCGCCGCTGTTCTGCTGCGCCTGAGTGGTGAGAGTGTCGCCGACCGCAAAGTCGACAT
>DASYEE010000081.1:0-64698 GCA_036499165.1 Galbitalea sp.
ACGCGACCTGTGCTCACGGACGAGCGGCGAGGTGTCGAGCGGGAAGTTCATGACGAACGTGGGGCGCGTGAGTGACCCCTTCACGAAGTGCTCCCAGAGTTCCTCGACGAGCTTGCCGTGGGTCGCGAGCTTGACCTCGACACCCTCGGCCGCCGCGATCTTCTGCAACTCTTCCACGGTCGTGTCGACTGTCACAGCGATGCCGGATGCCTCGGACAGCGACCCGTACATGTCGATGCGATCCCACTCGCCGCCAAGGTCGTACTCGGTGCCGTCCGCCCACGTCACGGTGGTCGATCCAGCGATCGCCGTTGCGGCATCCTGGATCATCTCCTGCGTGAGCTCGGCCATCTGGTCATAGTCGCCGTAGGACTGGTATGCCTCGAGCATCGCGAATTCCGGTGAATGCGTCGAGTCCGCACCCTCGTTACGGAAGTTCCGATTGATCTCGAACACGCGCTCGATGCCGCCGACGACGGCGCGCTTCAGGAACAACTCTGGCGCGATGCGCAGAAACAGCTCGGTGTCGAACGCGTTGCTCTGCGTGACGAACGGACGAGCGGATGCCCCGCCATGCATCGTCTGCAGCATCGGGGTCTCGACCTCGATGTATCCGTGCCGGGAAAAGGTCGAACGCAGGGAGGCGTTCGCGGTCGCACGGGCACGCACGACGTATCGCGCCTGCTCGCGCACGATCAGGTCGAGGTAACGGCTGCGCATCCGAGACTCTTCGCTGAGCTCGGTGTAGAGGTTCGGCAGCGGCAGCAGAGCTTTGGCCGTGATGCGCCACTGGCTGGCGAGCACCGAGAGCTCGCCGCGACGGCTCGAGATGACCTCGCCTGAGACGAACAGGTGGTCGCCGAGGTCGACCAGTTCCTTCCACAGCGCGAGCGATTCCTCGCCAACCTCAGCGAGGCTGATCATGGCCTGGATGCGATCGCCGTCGCCGGCCTGGATGGTCGCGAAACAGAGTTTGCCGGTGTTGCGCAGGAACACGATGCGGCCGGCGAGCGCCACAGTCTCGCCCGACTTCTCGTCGATATCGAGGCTCGCGAAGGTCGTGCGCACCGCGCCGATGGTGTCGGTGATCGGCACGCCGACGACGTAGGCGCCGAGGCCGAGTTCGTTCAGCCGGTCGCGCTTGGCGAGCCGGACGGCCTTCTGCTGGGAGACCTCTTCTTCGCTCAGTTCGACGGCTGACGCGTCGGGCTCGGGCGTGTGCTGTGTTTCGGTCAACGGGACTCCTGCAGATGGCGCTTTGGTGGCGATCCCATGGTAGTCGGGCTGTGCCGGTCTCAATCCGCGAGCAGGACCCGCCGGTTGTCGATGAGCCTGGTTTCACCGACGCGTGCGGCGATCAGGACGAGTGCCGGGCCGGTGTAGCCGTCGTCCGCTGGCAGGAACGTCTGAGGGTCAACGACTCGAAGGTAGTCGAGAACCACGAGCGGCTCGCCCATAATTGCGCCCTGTGCTGCGCCGACCACGGCATCCACACCGCGGTCGCCGTACGACTCTGCCGCATCCATCGCCCTCGACAGCGCGCGGGCGGCTCGTCGTTCGCGCTCGTCGAGGTAGGCGTTGCGGCTGGAGCGCGCGAGGCCGCTGGCTTCTCTCACGATCTCGACCGCTTCGACCTGCACCGGGATGCTGAGGTCGGTGACCATGCGACGCACGAGGAAGAGTTGCTGGGCATCCTTCTCGCCGAACATCACGTAGTCGGGTGTCACGATGCCGAGGAGCTTCGCGACGACGGTCAGGACACCGTCGAAATGGCCCGGCCTCGATGCGCCCTCGTAGAGACGGCCGACGGACCCCGCGACGACGCGCGTCTGCAACTCGCCATCCGGGTACATCTCATCGACGGATGGCGCGAAGACGTACCCGACCCCCGCCTGCCCGAGCTTGTCGAGGTCTGAGTCGAACGACTTCGGATACTTGTCGAGATCCTCGCCCGGCCCGAACTGCAGTGGGTTCACGAAGATCGAGACGACCACGGTCGATCCCAGTTCGCGCGCACGCTCGACAAGAGCAAGATGACCTTCGTGCAAGGCGCCCATGGTCGGCACGAGCACGATGCTCTCAGTTGGGCCGGCGGCACGGGCGGCGGCGATGGTCTCGCGCGTCGCCGCAATGGTCGTGAGCACGACCGGGCGGAGCAGTGTCACTCGAGACCTTCCCTGGGTAGCAAATCGACATCGATCGTACCGGCGCGCGCGTCCGCGAGTGCATTCTCGACCGATGAGCGCACGAGCGGCGCTATCACCTCGCCGGCGTTCTGGATGCCGAGGTCGGTGAGGATTCCCGTCGCCTGCCCGACTATCGCGGTCGAGAAGCTGGTGGCGGTCGAAATCGCCTCCGCGTACGCCGGACGGTCGGCTTCGTCGATGATCACGGGTTCCGCGCCCATCTCGACGACCAGTGCCATGCCGATCGGCTGGACGACGGATGCAGCCGTGACAGCGCAGTAGCTGTCCCGCAGGCGCGACAGGTCGATGCTGGTGCCCGTGAACGACATGGCCGGATGCACCGCAAGCGGGATGGCACCCATCGCCTGCGCTGGGGCGAGTACCGCCGTCCCGAGCGATGGCGCTGTGTGCAAGACCAGCTGACCGGGCTGCCACACACCGGTCGCTGCGAGTCCTGCCACGAGCGAGGCCAACTCTGCCTCGGGCACGGCGAGGATCACCAGTTCGCTGCGCTCGATGATGGTCGGTATATCGAGGATCGGGACTCCGGGCAGCATCACATCAGCCCGCTCTCGGCTCGCCGCCGACACCGCGGAAACGCCGACCAGCGCGTGCCCCGCTCCCGCGAGCGCCGCGCCGAAGACAGGGCCAACGTGCCCGGCGCCGATGATCCCGATGCCAAGTCGACCAGAGCGTTCCATCAGGTCGACGCCTCACCCGAGCGCCAGCGATGCGTCGTGTCAGAGCCCACCGAGTGCGTGACGGAGATCGAGACGTCGGAGAAGAACGCGAGCGCGACATCCCGGTCGACCGCTCCGAGCTCGGCGCGAATCGGCCCGTTGACCGTGTGGATGTGCAGGTGCGCCAGGCGCAGCAGACGGTACAACGGCCCCTGCGTCAGCCCGAGGCTCTGGACGCGCGCCTCGGGAACGATCGTGAATCGACGCCAGATCGCGCCTTCTCGAAGCAGGATTATGCCGGGCAGTCGCGCGTACCCGTTGCGTCGCCACGACAGCACCCGCACCCATGCCGCTCGCAGCGGCGAAGTCGTGTATCCACCGGCGCCCTTCGTGCCGGTGAGCCCGAGGCGGAGCGTCTCGGCCGCATCCTCGGCGGCGAGACCCGGCAGCAGCAACCCGAGTACACGCTGCACGTCGTCGCGGTTCCCCACCGGCAGGATCGTCGTGTTGCGCTGGCCGTCCGCGCCCTTGGCGTTCGACTTCGATGCCCTGTTCACCTTGATCTCCCACCAGCCGAAGATGCGCCAGAGCACGGGCTGGCGAACCTGGATCGAGTGGATGCGCCCAGGCGGCAGCGTCTCGTTGCTGAGCGTCAGGATTCCGAATCCGACCCGGACGCCGTCTGGTGTCGCGGCGATCGAGTAGCGCAGCGACTTCGTGAACCGACGAAACAGGAAGCTGGCGATGCCGAACAGGAACGGCAGGATGATGACGAACGCGAACGGCTGCCCGTTGATCGACGACGCGACACCGGCGGCCACGAGAACGATCACGAAGGTGAGTGTCGTGTCGTGGAGGATCAGCGACCCGAGCAACCTGCCCGTGTGGATCTTGACCACCGACTCCGCTGCTGCGATGGAGGGATCGAGCTCCGGTGCGGTGAAGTCTGACACGCGCTGCTCGATGAACCCCCGCTGCACTTGCTGGGCCGGTTGCAATTGCTGGTTGAGCTTGTCGAAACCCGGCGGCATCCCTGCCGCCGCTTCCGCCTGTTCCCGTGCCCGCACGCCGGACGCGAGGCGCAGGATGTCGCGCCTGAGCGCATCCGCGTTGGCCGACGACAGGTAGTCGAGTCGCACATTCGCGTCGTGCCCCGCGACGTCGATCTCGAGTCTCGCCGCGCCGAAGAACCGCGCGAAGAACGGCCGCACGATGTTCACGCCCTGGATCCGGTCGAGCCGCCCCTTGCGCTCGGTGCGACGGAGCACCCCCTGCTTCACTTCGACGAGCTCATCGGTGATGCGAAATTCGTGCACGCGCCAGGACAGGTAGAAGATGCCGATGAGCAGGATCAGCACGATGGCAATGACCCCGAGCGCGATGGGCAGCCTGCCGTCGCTCGTCACGAACGTGATGGGGTCGCCCTCGTCCTTGTGGTGACCGCCGATGAACAGCTCAGCCAGCTGCTGGCGTGCCTGCGAGATCACGTAGCCGAGGAGCGCGATCAGGAAGAGCCCGCCGCGCAGGAGTGGCGTGGCGGGGTGCAGCCGATGCCACTCCCCGTCGGCCAACGGGGTGTCGAGCCTGATCCTCGTGCGCGCATCCGGCGGCGGCGGGTCAGCGGGCACGGCTGGTGGAGGCGGCGCCTGTTCGTCGGTCACAGCCCGACCCGCCTCGACTCGGCGAGTTCGACGAGTCGGTCGCGCAGCTCTTCAGCGTCGGCGACCGCGAGACCTGGGATGGCTACCCCGCTCGAGGATGCCGCGGTCACGAAACGCAGGTCGCTGAGGCCGAGGATCCGCGAGATGGGACCGCGGTTGATGTCGACCAGCTGCATCCTCCCGTATGGAACGGAGACAAATCGCTGGAACAGCAGCCCGCGGCGGAACAGCAGGTCGTCTTCGCGCAGCTGGTAGCCGATCGAGCGGACCCGCCTCGGGATGAAGGCGACAACGAGCAACAACACGACGAGCACGACGGCCGGGATGATCCACAGCCAGGTCACGTGCGAGAAGAACGCGGGAATGCTCGTCACGACCACGGCGGCGATCGTGAAGACGAGCGTGCCGACGACATCCACAACCACGTATTTCGGCGAGACCCTGCGCCAGGTGATGCCAGGCAGTTCGAGACGGTCTGACAAGGTTTACCTCGCTCGGTTGCTGACGCGCTGCACTCGCGGAATCGTCATCAGTGGGTGGTTGGGGTCACAGGAATGTGATCGCCCTTGTCGTTATCGTCGTCCGGCGGCAGGCTGCACATGTATTCGGCGACGAGACCGCAACTGAGCAACACTGCTGCCGCGGCGACGGTGACGACACAGGCAACAATCGAGCCTACGCCAGCGATAACGGGCCGCGTGAGGAAGAACAGCAGCACTCCGAGCCCTGCACCGAACAGCACGGAACCCGCGATCGCGATCGCCTTGGCGAGGATGACGACCCGCGTCGCGTAGAACGGATCCACTCGCGGGCGGGTGCGGTCGCGCACCGCGCGGCGCACCGGTCGTGCGGCCGCCACGGCGAGCACCCCGATCACGACGAGCGCGAAGGCCAGCGAATACGGCGGAATTGCTGCCGGCGCACCGGATGCCGTGAGGACGACCTCAAGCGCCCAGCCGAGTGCGCCGCCGAAGACGGCGTAGAGCACAAGGAGCAGCGGACGGGTGCGTTTCACGAGTGCCTCCCTGGATGTCGTTTCACGTCGATCTTGGCAGCAGGGAGCTCGTCGATGCGGCCGACTCCCGGCAGTTCCGCGTTCGGGTCGATCTCGAGCCATGGCACGAGCACGAATTCGCGCGCTGCCGCTCGCGGGTGGGGAAGCACCAGATCGTCGCTCTCGAGCTGCAGCTGGTCGTACGCCACGATGTCGATGTCGAGCGTGCGATCCCCCCACCGCTCCTCGCGCACGCGGCCGTGGGAAACCTCGATGGTCGCGGTCTGCCGCAGGAGTTCGTGCGGGTCGAGATCGGTCGTGACGATGACGGCGACATTGAGGTACGCGGGCGCCGACTCGTCGACCCCGTGCGTCTTGACCGCGGCCGTCTCGACGAAGCCGGACACGGCATCCACGATCATGCCAGGCACGGCCGCGAGGTCGTCGACGGCACTCCGGATCGTCTGCTCACGCTCGCCAAGATTGCTGCCGAGGGAGAGAACCGCGCGACTCATGCCCTGCCCCGCGTGATGGTGATCGACACATCATCAAACGGCACGGTGATAGGAGCTGAGGGCTTGTGCAGCGTCACCCGGACGCTCTCGGCGGCCGGATGCGCGAGCGCGACTTGCGCGATGCGCTCTGCGACCGTCTCGATCAGGTCGACCGGATCGCGCTCGATCGCCGCGACCACCTCTTCGGCCAGCACGCCGTAGTGCACGGTGGCCTCGAGATCGTCGGACGACGACGCAGTTCTGGTGTCGAGCCAGACGATGATATCGACGACGAACTCCTGGCCGTCGCGGCGTTCGTCGTCGAAGACACCGTGAAAGCCGGTCGCCCGGAGCCCCGTGATGGTGATGTGGTCGTCAGCCATCCAACCGCCCCGTCTGCATGGCCGACCAGATGTCGAGCGCCGTCTTCGTGGCCTCGACGTTGTGCACTCGCACGCCCCAGACGCCGGCGCGCGCGGCGAGCGCACTGATGATCGCGGTCGCAAAGTCGCGGTCGCTCGGTGGGGCGTCATCCTCGGCGAAGGGCGCGAGGAAACGCTTCCGGGAAGCTCCGATGAGGATGGGGTAGCCGAGCGACTCCAGGTCGGCGAGGGCGGCGAGGAGGGCCCAGTTGTGCGCTCCGGTCTTCGCGAAGCCCAACCCCGGATCCACGACGATGCGCTCAGGGCTGACTCCCCAGACCAGCAATTCGGCGATGCGGGCCTTGAGCGCGTCGCGGACCTCGGCCACGACATCCGAATAGCTCGTGAGGTCGTCCATCGTGTCGCTGTGGCCACGCCAGTGCGACGCGATGTACCGCACGCCAGTTTGCGCGACGACCCGGTACATCTCCGGGTCCGCGAGGCCACCGGACACATCGTTGATGACGCGCACGCCGGCGCGGGCCGCGACGAGCGCGGTCGAAGAGTTCATGGTGTCGACGCTCACCGAGATGCCGCGCTGCACGAGGTCGGTGACGACGGGCATGATGCGCTCCTGCTCGACACCCGGATCGATGCGCTCTGCTCCAGGCCGCGTGGACTCGCCGCCGACATCGATGAGATCTGCGCCCTGCGAGCGCAGCTGGACCGCGCGCGCGATCGCCAGATCGTGGGCGGTGAATTCACCCCCATCGCTGAAGGAATCCGGCGTGAGGTTGAGGACGCCGACCACGACCGGCCGCGCACCCGCAGTGCTGGCCGGCCGAATGCGAGCGACCGCGTTAGCCATTGGCGGCCGCACCCGCTCCCGCAGGGATGCCGCCCGCCCCGATCAGCGCGACGATCTCCGCGCGCTCAACCGGGTCGCTGAGGATTCCGCGCGTGGCCATGGTCACAGTTGTACTCTTCGCCTGCCGCGCGCCGCGCGAAGTCACACAACCGTGGCTGGCATCGAGAATCACGAGGACGCCGCGCGGCTCGAGACCCTCCTGCAGGGCATCCGCGATCTCTTCTGTCAGACGCTCCTGCAGCTGGGGACGGGACGCGAGCGTGTCGACGACCTTCGGGATGCGCCCGAGGCCGACCACGCGCTTGTTGGGGATATACGCGACATGGGCACGGCCGAGGAACGGCAACAGGTGATGCTCGCAGATGGAACGGAAGTCGATATCGCGCAGCAGCACGAGCTCGCTCAGCTCACCCTCCGCCAGGTCAAGTTCGACGGTGTCTGCGAGGTGATCCTGCGGGTCGACGCCGAGCCCCGAGAAGAATTCGCCGTACGCCTCAGCGACACGCGTCGGCGTGGCGAGAAGCCCCGGACGCGCGGAATCCTCGCCGATAGCGGCGAGGATTTCGGCGACGGCAGCCTCGACGCGTGCGGTGTCGATGGGAGCCACTAATACCTCAAGCGGTAGCGATGCCGGGAGACTTGCGCGGGCGCGGTGTGCGCTTCGGCTTCGACGGGGAGTCGGACTGCACTCCGCCATCGACGACGCCCTGGTCGATCGGGGCCTTCGATGGAACGCCGACGGGAGGCAGGTCTGAGAGCGGACGCTTGTTGCTCGAGAGCCACTGGGGGCGCTCCGGCAGCTTGCGGACATCCTTGAAGATCTCTGCCAGCTGCTCGTGGTCGAGCGTCTCCTTTTCGAGGAGCTCCGTCGCGAGGTGGTCGAGGATATCGCGGTTCGCGTTGATGACCTCCCACGCTTCGGTGTGCGCCTGCTCGATGAGCTGGCGGACCTCGGCGTCGACTGTCTCGGCGAGCGTCTCGGAGTAGTCGCGGCTGCCGCCCATGTCGCGGCCCATGAACGGCTCGCTGCTGCCACCCGTGAGCTTCACGGAGCCGACCTTGGCGCTCATACCGAACTCGGTGACCATGCGACGTGCGGTCGCCGTGGCTTTCTCGATGTCGTTGGACGCGCCGGATGTCGGGTCGTGGAAGACGATCTCTTCTGCGACACGACCACCCATGGCGTATGCCAGCTGGTCGAGCAGCTCGTTGCGAGTGACCGAATAGCGGTCTTCGAGCGGGAGCACCATCGTGTACCCGAGGGCGCGTCCGCGCGGGAGGATCGTGATCTTGGTGACCGGGTCGGTGTGGCGCATTGCGGCCGCCGCGAGCGCGTGGCCGCCCTCGTGGTACGCCGTGATGAGGCGTTCCTTGTCTTTCATGATCCGCGAGCGGCGCTGCGGCCCCGCCATGACGCGGTCGACGGCCTCATCGAGCGCGCGGTTATCAATCAGTTGTGCGTGCGAACGAGCGGTCAACAGGGCCGCTTCGTTCAACACGTTGGCGAGGTCCGCACCGGTGAATCCCGGCGTCTTCCGCGCGAGGACTTCGAGGTCGACACCGGCAGCGAGCGGCTTGCCGCGACCGTGCACCTCGAGGATCTGCTTGCGGCCAATCAGGTCTGGTGCGTCGACGCCGATCTGGCGGTCGAAGCGGCCGGGGCGAAGGAGCGCCGGGTCGAGGACGTCCGGGCGGTTGGTCGCAGCGATCAGGATGACGTTGGTCTTGACGTCGAATCCGTCCATCTCTACCAGCAGCTGGTTGAGGGTCTGCTCGCGCTCGTCATTGCCGCCACCGATTCCTGCGCCGCGGTGACGACCCACCGCATCGATCTCGTCGACGAAGATGATGGAGGGCGAATTCTCCTTGGCCTGCGTGAACAGGTCGCGGACGCGGCTCGCGCCGACGCCGACGAACATCTCGACGAAGTCGGAGCCCGAGATCGAGTAGAAGGGAACGCCCGCCTCACCCGCGACAGCACGGGCGAGCAGCGTCTTGCCCGTTCCGGGAGGGCCATACAGCAGCACGCCCTTCGGGATGCGGGCACCGACGGCCTGGAAGCGCGCCGGGTCCTTCAGGAAGTCCTTGATCTCTTCGAGCTCTTCGATCGCTTCGTCTGAGCCCGCGACATCCGCGAAGGTCACCTTGGCGGCATCCTTGCCGACGAGGCGTGCCTTCGACTTGCCGAACTGCATCACGCGGTTACCGCCGCCCTGCATGCCGCGCATGAGGAAGAAGAAGACGAACCCGATCAGCAGCAGCGGAATCAGGAAGGTGAGGAGCGAACCCCAGATGCTGCCCTGGTCGACCTGGTCGTCGTATTTAACCGACTTGTTGGCGTCGATCGCCTTAATGACATCCGCGCCACGAGGGGTGATGTAGTAGAACTGCACCTGCTCGCCGAACGTCTTGAACGGCGTCGACAGCGTGAGGTCTACGCGGTTCTCCGGCTCGAAAGTCTGGGCGCGCGTGACCGTCGCGCCATCCAGCAGTTGGAGGCCCTGCTGGGTCGTGATCTGCTTGGGGCCGTTGGAGCCACCGAGGAAGAGCGCTGCGCCGACGATGATGAGGATCGCCAGGACGACCCAGGCCGCCGGGCCCCTGAAGATGCGTTTAAAGTCCATGATGATCGGGCGCTGCCACCCTTCACCTTCCTTGAGAGATGTTCTGTAAGGCTACAGCGGCTGCGCTTGGTGCCCGCTGGATGTTTGCCGAGGGCTTAACTACTATTCGTAGACGTGCGGCGCGAGCACAGCGACGGAGCGGAGGTTGCGGTAGCTCTGGTCGTAGTCGAGGCCATAGCCGACGACGAAATCGTTCGGGATATCGAAGCCGAGATAACGGACATCCACCTCGATTTTCGCCGCATCAGGCTTCCGCAACAGCGCGCAGATGTCGACAGATGCCGCCCCGCGGCTCTCGAGATTGGTCTTCAGCCACGACAGCGTCAGCCCGGAGTCGATGATGTCTTCGACAATGAGCACATGGCGGCCGGTGAGGTCGGAGTCGAGGTCTTTCAGGATTCGCACGACGCCGCTCGACTTGGTGCCAGCGCCATAGGACGACACCGCCATCCAGTCCATGTCGATGTGCATCTTGAGCTCACGCGCGAGGTCGGCCATGACCATGACTGCGCCCTTCAGGACGCCGACCAGCAGCGGGCGCTCTCCGGCATAGTCCCGCTCGATCTCCCGGGCAATCTCCGCCAGTTTCGCGTGGATCTGGTCTTCGGTGAGCAGCACCTTTGTGAGATCGTCCTGTACGTCGCTAGATTCCACGTTTGGCCCGTTCGTTTGCGCTGAAAATGAGCAGTGCGCCCCTGCGTTCAACCCTAACGCCCGGCAGGTCGAGCGGTTTCTGGCCGTGCCAGTCTGTAATCAGCCGCGCGACCTCGAGCGTCTGGACGCGACTGAGCGCAACGTGGAATTCGCTCTCGACGGCGAGCCGGATGAGCCGCTGCCGAAGCGCGGGCGGGTTGTGCGCGAGCGCCCGCACCGGCAGCGAGATTCCGGCCTCGGCGATGTCGGCGAGCTCCTCCGCGATCTCTTCCGCGAAATGGTCGAGGGCGTCGGAGTCCTCGCGCAGCTGGGCAGCGGTTCGCGCGAGCGCCTCGGCGATACCCGGGCCGAGTTCGCGTTCGAGGAGCGGCAGGACGGTTGCGCGAACTCGGACCCGGGCGAACGCCGGGTCGTCGTTCTGCGGGTCGTCCCACGGTTCGAGCCCGCTGTCTGCGCAAAACTGCACCGTCGTGTGTCGACGGATCTCGAGCAGCGGGCGGGCGTACCGGCCGCTCCTGCCGGGCATCCCGTGCAGGCTGGTCGCGCCGCTGCCCCGCGCCAGCCCGAGCAGCACCGTCTCGGCCTGGTCGTCGAGCGTGTGCCCGAGCAGGATGACCGTGGCTCCTGTCTCGTCTGCCGCCGAATCGATCGCCGCATAACGGGCCGCGCGTGCGGCCGCCTCGGGGCCGCCGTCCGTTCCGACCTCGACGCGGCGCACGATCACGGGGTCGAGGCCGAGCGCGGCGGCCTGGGCCGCGGCGGCGGCGGCGACCTCTGCTGAGGCTTCCTGCAGGCCGTGGTCGACGACAATCGCGCCTGCGCGGATGCCCGCCCGCGGTGCCTCGAACGCCGTCGCGGCAGCCAGCGCCAGCGAGTCGGGGCCGCCGCTCAGCGCGACCAGCACGAGGCCGCCCGTGCTGGTCGAGCCGCCTGTGCTGGTCGAGCCCGTCGAGACCAACGCCTCCCGAACGGCCCGCCGCACGTCAGCGATGGCGGGAGTGAGACGCGGCCGACGCTCTGAGTCCATCCAGTAACGTTATTGCAGTCATCCACGAAGCTATTAGGAGTCAGTCTTGACCGCATACGACGCCGTTATCGAAATCCCCCGCGGAAGCCGCAACAAGTATGAGGTTGACCACAAGACGGGCCGCGTCTTTCTCGACCGCGTGCTCTTCACCGGTTTCGTCTACCCCACCGACTACGGCTACATCGAGAACACGCTCGGTCTCGACGGCGACCCGGTCGACGTCCTCGTCCTGCTCGACTACCCGCTGTACCCCGGCGTCGGCGTCTCGGTGCGCCCGGTCGGCGTCTTCAACATGACCGACGACGGCGGGTCAGACGCGAAGGTGATCGCCGTCCCCGCGAAGGACCCGCGCTGGACCTGGATCCAGGATGTCAACGACATTCCGGAGTACACCCGCAAAGAGATCGAGCACTTCTTCGAGCACTACAAAGACCTTGAGCCAGGCAAGTGGGTCAAGACAGAGGGCTGGGGGGATGCGGCTGAAGCCGACGCGATCATCCAGGCCGGCATCGTGAAGCTCGCCGAAGAAGACGGCCACTAGGTCTCGCGCCGCCCGTCCTCACCTCGACCAGCGAGCTGTCTCAGCTCCCGTCACACACACGGCGTGACACGCTGGTCGAGTAGTCGCGGCGAGGCAGGAGCCCGGCGCTATCGAGACCAACCCACGTCGTACCGGGGCCTCGATAACGCTCGTCCTCGCAAGCTCGGGCGCGCTACTCGACCAGCGAGCTATCGCAGCTCCCGTCACACACACGGCGTAGGCACGAGCCCGGCGTTATCGAGACCAACCCACCTCGCACCGGGGCCTCGATAACGCTCGTCCTCGCAAGCTCGGGCGCGCTACTCGACCAGCGAGCGGGCCACTAGCCCGTGGGGCGACCGACGTATGGCACGAGATCGCCGTACCGCAACGCTGCGATGCGCACGCCCACTCCGGGATACGGTGCCTCGATCATCTCGTTGCCGCCGATGTACAGTGCCACGTGATACTTCGTCCCGCCGATCGACCCGCCATCTGAGTACCAGACCAGGTCGCCCGCCTGCCGTTCGCTGAGCGGAACCAGTCGCCCCTCGGACCTCAGGGTGTCGTACTGGTTGGTCGCCGAGTGGGTCCCGATGTAGACGCCGACTGCCGCGTATGCCTTGAGCGTCAGCCCTGAGCAGTCCCAGACGTTCGGGCCCGCGCCATCCAGCACGTATGGCTTGCCCAGCTGGGCACGCGCGAAGCTGATGGCACCCGCAACCGCGGAGCCGTTCGGAGCGGTCGGCGGCGCGCTGCTCCCGCCACCGCCACCGCTGCCGCCACCACTACTGCCGCCACCGCCAGCGTTCGATGGCGGGTCCGGCGGCGGTGTTGCCTGCTCTTCCTGCTTCTTCTCCCATGCGACACCGGCGTAGTACTGGGCGAGAACCTTCGCCGACTTTCCCTGGAGCGAAGCGAGCTGCGACGTCATCACGGTCTGCGATTTGTTGCCGGCCGAGACCTTGTTCTTTGCCGCGGTCGCCGCAGCATTCGCCGATGCGAGCGCACTCGCCGCCGCACTCTTCTTCTTCGCGCGAATCGCCTGCGCCACCTTCGCCTGCGCACCGAGGGCCTGCGCCGACTTCTGGTCCTGCTCGGCGTCGGCGAAGACGCGAGAAACAGATGCGCTCAGCTTGTTCATGGTGCCGAGCACATCGAGCAGGTTGCCCGCCTGGTGACCGTTCAGTAACAGGTTGAGCGTGACGTCTCCGTTGCCGGTTCGGGCGAACTGGGCAGACAACTGGCCCGCCTCGGCTTCGGACTCTTCCGCTCGCTTCGTTGCGGCATCCGATTGCTGCTTCAGTTTCTTGGCCTTGGCGGTTGCGGAATCGAGCTCGCCCTTGGCGTTCAGGTATTCCTCGCCTCGCACGGCCGCGAGCTTTCCCGCGGCGGCTGCCTGCCCCTGCAGCGACCCGATCAGCTTCTCAAGCTTGGTGATCTCAGCTTTCTTGGCCGCGACACTGCGCTTCGCGTTCTGCACCTCGCCCCAGCTCGGGAACTTGGGGTCGGCTGCGGCCGGAGCGGTTGCTCCGATCGTGATTCCCAGGCAGGCGACGGCAAGTATCGCCACCGCCGCTACGCGGCGTGCGCTTCGTGCCATCAGCGAACTGCCTCGCTAGCCAAGCGTTACCCCTTGGGCGCGCATGAAGGGCACTGGGTTGATGGGGGCGCCATTCTGGATCACCATGAAGTGCAGGTGGCATCCGGTAGCTCCGCCGGTCATCCCGGTGCGCGCGATCAGCTGGCCGACCTGAACGTGCTGGCCGATGCCGACGAGCAGGCCGCCATTGACGATGTGGCCGTAGCCGTTGGAGATGGTGCCGTTCACCTCGACCTGGATGTAGTTGCCGAGATCGCCGTACCAGCCAGAGTAGGTGACGGTGCCCGTGTGGGCGGCATAGATCGGCACGCCGCAGCCGTCCGCGATGTCTGTTCCGGTGTGGAGGCGGTATCCGCCGTCGATCGGGTTTACCCGCATGCCGAACGGCGAGGTGATGACTCCGATGGTCGGGCGCGCCCATCCGGTTGCGCTAATGAATGTGCCGAGGCCGCCCGTGTAGCCGAACCGCGCCTTCAGCCCCTTGAGGTAACTCGCCTGGGTGATCTTGGCCTTGGTCGTCAGCGCTTTGAGCTGCGCCTCGAGTTCGCTCTTGTGCGTAGTGGATGCCGCGAGGGCGGTGGCAGCGGCCGTCGCGGCCTTCTGCGCATCGTTGTACGCGTTCTGGGCCGCAACCTTGAGGCTGTTCAGGATGGTCTTCGCGACGTTGGCCTGGTCGGTGAGCGCCTGGGCGGTGTTCTTGTCCTGCACGGCCTTCCGATAGATGCCCTCTGCGCGCTCTGAGAGCTTCGCCGCGTCGCCGATGCCGTTGAGGGTGCTGCTCGCGTCCTTACCGTTCAGGAAAAGGTTCAGCTGGAATCCGTCGCTGCCGCTTCGCGCGAGCTGGGCCGCAAGCTGCCCAGCCTCGGCCTCCGACTGTTTGGCGGTCTTCTCTGCCGCCTTGGCCTGCGCAGCAAGAGCATTCGCCTTGATGGCGGCGGTGAAGTATGCGTCCTGGGCGACCTGGTACGCATCCCCCTTTTTCACGGAATCGGCCTGGGTAGCCGCAACCTCGGCATCCAGCTGGGCGATGACCTTCTTGATCTCCGCGACCTCTGCGCGCTTGGCGCTGGCATTGTGCTTCGCGTGCTGGACGGCCTGCCAGGACGGATAGCTCGTGGCGAACGCCGCGTCAGCGGGCTGTGACAGTAGCGACGCCGTCGCGAGGGTCGCGATCACCGCTGCGATCGCGACGCCTCGCTGGCGTCGAGCGCGCACGGACGCCCTGAGGGCGCCCCCCGCCGTTGCTGTCGTGCTCATAAGTCCCCGAATCGTGTTGTGGCATACCCTCTAGTAACGCCAGTAACACTGTTAACACTGCTAACAGTAACAACCGGTTGGAAGATTGCCCAGTATTAAGTTGTTTCCGCTTTCGCGGTCCATGATTGGCGCGAAGCTTAAACAACGGGTTGAACCTACAGGTGCGGTCGGCGGATGCCCCGGACATCCGCGCGGTTCTTTGTATTTCGCAGGTTTGGCGTTTGTGGGGGGTCACCCGTATGCTTGTCCCTCGGTTGCTATGGAGTTCTGAACGCCATGGCCCCATCGTTTAGTGGCCTAGGACGGCGCCCTTTCACGGCGTTAACACGGGTTCGAATCCCGTTGGGGTCACAAAACATCAGAAACAATTTCATAGCTAGGCCCTGTAGCGCAGTTGGTTAGCGCGCCGCCCTGTCACGGCGGAGGTCGCCGGTTCAAGTCCGGTCAGGGTCGCAAGGCACGATTGCCTCTCGCCAGGCAGTCGTGCCTTACTTGTAACCTTCGGGTTGCACGGCTCTGTAGCTCAGTTGGTAGAGCGTTCGACTGAAAATCGAGAGGTCACGGGATCGACGCCCGTCGGAGCCACTGTCCCGTTTCCAGGCTTCTACTGGGAGCGGGACTTTTTTGTTGACCGGCATGCACGAGTGAATTTCGATCAGTGGCTACATTTTGGCTACATCCGCCAGTGTTCAGCGACGTGTCAGGGGCTTTGCGCAAGGTCACGATCGAACAACTGATCGCGAAGACATGCGACGTGGGTGCCCGTTCGTGGGACTATCTCGACATGAGTCTGACGGTGTCGCCGAGGTCTCGGCGCGCTCGTGTACTGACGGTGTCGCTTGCGGTCGGAATCCCGGTGGTCGTACTAGCGCTTCTCGTTCTCGCCTTTCGAGCCATCACGACTCCCGAACATTTCGCTGTCCTTCGCTACGACGGGGTAGCGTGCGGCGTTTCCCCCGATGGGCGGTCGATCTATGTTCAAACCAAGCTGACTGAGAGGGACACCTTTCCACAGGTCGACACCGCCCAGCTGGACGGCGCGAGCAATGCAACGCTTGTCAAATTCGGCTGGCTGACGCCGCCGCTCGGATACACGGCTGATGAAACACGACCCTCACAAGCCGAGCTGTCGAAGGGCTTCGCGGGAAGCCGTTATCCCCGCCCGCTGCCAGCGAAGACGAGCAACCTCGTGATGCGGATCGCGACGAATCCGTCCGCGCCGTCTTCTGTCACAGGCGTCGACCTGCTCATTTACAACGGCGAACCCGCGTTCTACCAAACGCTCGTGTTCCATCTCAGCGTCAAAAGTGGCGCGTGCACCGTCGGGAAGGGCTGAGCCCATTCCACGGCGATAGGGGCGTGGAATCTGTCCGCTACGTGCTCAATGGATCGCAAATATGGACGACGCAAGAATTCTTTGACGCAGTCGGAGAAGCTGTCGGCGGGCCGGGCACCTACTTCGGAGCGAACCTCGACGCGTTCTCAGATTGCTTAAGAGGTGGGTTCGGAACTCCCGAAGACCGTTCGTTTTACTTCGTCCTTAAGGGCTCATCGTCCGTGCGCGACCGTCTTGGCGTCGACGCAACTATTGAATGGGTGAGGGACAAGCTCGTTCGCGGCAATCCCCACAACGCGAATTACTTTCTGTTGGAGATCGACGAGCTCGAGCGGGGAACCGGGCGCACCCTGTTCGACATATTGCTTGAGATTTTTGACGAGCGGAAAGTGCGCCTCGAGCTCCGATAGGTGTTCGGGCCGGTACGTAGACGATCAATGTTCGGATGAGACTCGGGCCGCTTGCTTGTCCAGAACCTCCGCGACCTCATCCAGGTCGTCGTCGAATAGGTCGGCATACACGTCCAGTGTCATCGCGGCTGACGCATGGCCGAGCATCCGCTGAACGGCTTTGATGTTCGCGCCGGCGGAGACGGCGAGCGAAGCCGCCGTATGGCGAAGATCGTGGATTGTCACGCGCGGGAAGGTCGTGTCTTTCTGAATTGCTCGTTCGAGCGCCGGATAGAAGGTTCGGCTTCGGAAGTTGCGGATTGGTCAGAGTGCCCAGCGGCTCCAATCTAAAATGTTGCCCTACTGTCGAGCGCGGTTAGATTGCGTACATGGACGACGCAGAAATTCGGTCACGTCTCGACGAGCTCGTGGACACGGGACTTATCCATCAAGGGTTCGTGGATTACCTGCGCGACTACGAGATGTACTTCTACCTCACCTCATACGACGCCGAAATAATCCCCTTTCGGACGGTGCGCTATTTGTTCCGCTACTGCGTGGTCGCCCAAGTCGAAACATCGGTTCCGATGAGCACGTGGAAGAAGTCATTGGGCGAGATTAACGTCCGCGGATCTGACACCGAGGAACTGGAGGGCTGGGTTTGGAGCGTTCGTTACGCGGACATGTATCCCGGCGCGAAGCTTGTCAAAGATTCGCGCGATGCCGCACGCTGGACGGCCGAAATCGGTATCCCGTTTCGAGAAGTTCAGATAGAAGCAGCGCCCCTAAACATCAGGCTCATCTTCTCTGACCTTGAGATCAGCGAAGCTGAGCCAGGATTCGCCCCCTTCGTCGTTCCGGGTCTCGGGGACGATGTTGCTCTTTCGCACACCATCACCCCGCTCCCGTAGGGCAGTTGGCTCGCATAGACGCGTCGCACCCACCGTTTGCCCACAAGTGAGGCAAATCAGTAGAAGCTTCCTTTATCACGTTGATCGCAATAGGCCTTGTAAAGCTGAGATCTGCCGCGTTTTCGGCTTGCCATCAAGGCCGCGATCACGACTGAAAATCGAGAGGTCACGGGATCGACGCCCGTCGGAGCCACTGTCCCGTTTCCAGGCTTCTACTGGGAGCGGGACTTTTTTGTGCCCTTCGTCACCTCGCCCGGTCTTTACGGTGTGTGTATTGGCGTCAGCAACCAGAGCGAAGTGTGCGAGGTCACTCACGGTGCGACGACCACTGACTGGGGATGCGCCGGCGACACGTCCGCCATTGTGTGGGGCGGCAAGCTTGCGATTCTCGGGGGCGTGTTCACTATGGTGACGCTCGCGGTCGGAGCGCTCTCAGCCGCAGTGCGCTCGCGCGGCGCTGACCTGCTTCCTGCCGACGCCGTTGTCGCGCCTGCCGATACCGCCGTGGGCACGGCCAGCAGGATGGATGGCGACTCGCCGAGTTGATCTCGACACTGAGACGGCGTTTCTCAATTCATCCTCGGCCCGGCGCCACATCGCCCGGTCGCTCGACTCCAGTTTCCCCAAAAGGTCGCTACCCGGCCGACAGAACAGCCATTCGGGGCAACTCAGCGTCGTCTATACCTTGCATGCCGTGTGGTGGATCCAGTCGATCTCCGCCGGAGACAAGCAACCATGCGGTTATCCTCAGACCGCGCAGGTCGTCAGATTCCTGGACTTGCTCCGCAAACCAAACTTTGGCCCAGTGAGGACCAGGCTCCATATCTTCGCTGCGCACAGTTTGAAGACAGGTGCTCCGCAAGCAGCCCCGCGAGCCCGACCCGCGTCACGCGAGTCGCGCGGTCGCTCGACTCCCGCGCCGAGAGGCGAGCACCCTTCCTGTTCCTCTCACTCCCGGTAACACCGGGGCACTGGCCAGCGGCTCGCAGTCCGCGGAATATGGATGCTGACCGATCGACCGACACACGAGCAAGCCAATACGGCGGGGACTCAGCATGACAACAGACCAGCAGCACGTTCTCGTGACGGGAGGCTCCGGGTTCATCGCCGGCCACGTCATCCTGCAGCTTCTCGACCAGGGCTACCGCGTGCGGACGACCGTGCGGTCGCTCGGCAGGGAGCCCGAGGTGAGGGCGATCCTCGCGGAAGCGGGGATGGCCAGCGGGGACAACCTGAGCTTCGTCGCTGCTGACCTCCTGGATGACGCAGGATGGCCGGATGCCATGGCAGGCGTCGATTACGTACTGCATGTGGCTTCCCCGGTGCAGCCGGGGCACGTCGAGAACGAGGACGACCTGATCGTCCCCGCGCGGGATGGGGCGCTGCGCGTGCTTCGGGCGGCCCGTGACGCCGGGTTCAAGCGCGTTGTATTGACATCCGCATTCCACGCCGTGAGCTGGGGCTGGCCGCACGATGGGCACACGTTCACCGAGGACGACTGGACGATCCTCGATGGCCCGGGCGTCGACGCGTATGGCAAGAGCAAGACGCTCGCCGAGCGCGCCGCGTGGGATTTCATTGCTGCAGAGGGCGGCGCCGTGGAGCTCACGACGATGCTGCCGGTCGCAGTGATGGGCTCCGTGATGGGCAACGATATCTCCGGGTCGAACCACATCGTCAAGTCGATGCTCGACGGCGCCATACCCGCGTTTCCGCACCTGTATCTCCCGGTCGTCGACGTGCGGGATGTCGCGAGCGCGCACATCCTCGCGATGCGGAGCCCGGATGCGGCGGGGCAGCGCTTCATCGTCTCGAGCGGGCCCGCGATGCAGTTGAGTGAGATCGGCGGGATCCTGAGGTCGCACCTCGGCATGGCCGCTGGGCGAGTGCCGACCCGAACGATCCCCAACCTCGTCGTGCGCGTCGGGGCGCTGTTCTCGGCAGAGTTCCGACCCGTGGTGCCAGATCTTGGCTACGCCAAGAGGGTCTCGAATGAGAAGGCCCGCCGAGTGCTCGGGTGGCAGCCTCGGCCCGCCGAGGACGCGGTCATCGCCGCCGGCGAGAGCATGGTGCGGAAGCACCTGCTCAAGGGCTGACGCACTCGGCACGCCTTGTGGCGGGATGGACATGCGACGAGAATCACGGCGTGAGAAAAGTGGTCGTGTATGAGTTGCTGTCCCTTGACGGAGTCGCTGAGGATCCCGATGCGTTCATCACCGACTGGGACGAACAGACGGACGCCCACCTCGCGTCGGTGATCGCCACCCAGGACGCGGTCATCCTCGGTCGCCGCAGCTACACAGAGTGGTCGGCCTTCTGGCCGGCCAGCGAGATCGAGCCGTTCGCGTCGTTCATCAACCCGGTGGCCAAGTACGTTGCGACCTCGACCCCGCTCGACCGCGGGTGGGCTGGGGCCACCGCAATCGACGGCGGACTCGTTGACTTCGTGCGAGAGCTCGCCGGACAACCCGGCGGCGACATCGGGGTGCACGCCAGTATTTCGGTCGCACGGACGCTGCTGGCCGCGGGTGTTGTCGACGAACTTCGGCTCGTAATCGCTCCCCAGATCGCCGGCAGCGGGCGGCGACTGCTCGACGGGCTGCCGCCGATTCGCCTCGCGACTCTCGACAGCGCCACCTCTCCTGCTGGCCATCTCATCGTCGACTACAGCGTGGAGCGTTAGACCGCGACCCGGTTGCCGCCAGCGTTCTTCGCCCGGTACATCGCCTGGTCTGCCAGGCGCACGAGACGATCAATGCCACCGAGCTCGGGGGCCGTCGACGCGACAGCGACCCCAACGCTCGCGCCGACTGCGAGACCGGGGGGAAGCATTTCGTACGGTTCGCTGACGCAGAGGCGCACGCGCTCCGCCACCTCGAGTGCGGCATCCTCGCTGGCTACCTCGCACAGGATGACGAATTCGTCGCCGCCGTAGCGCGAGACGATGTCATGCTCGCGGACGGTCGACTGGAGTCGCAGTGCGACCTCGCGAAGCACTTCGTCGCCGACCTGGTGGCCCTGCTGGTCGTTGACATCTTTGAAGCCGTCCAGGTCGACGAACAGCACGGCGAGATCGGTCTGGCGGGCGATCACTGCGGTCTCGACGGTCTCTTCGAGCAGACGGCGGTTGGGAAGCCCCGTAGTGTCATCGTGCATCGCGGCGTGCTCGAGACGTTGCTGCAACCGGAGTCCGGCGACGGCGCGTGCCGCCTGGCCCGCGAGGGCGTCCGCAAGTGGCGAGGCCTGCTCGTCGAACTGCCGCGGGTGATGGAAGAACGCTGCGAGGATGCCGAGCGGCTGGTTTCGCTGCCGGATCGGCGCGATGATCATCGCCTGCACTCCCGTCGCCTCGAACGCCTCGGCAACGGAAGGGGAGATCGCTCGTGCCGCGTCGACGCCACTGACCTTCAGCACGGCGCCGAGCTGGGCGCCCTGCCGCTCCAGCGCCTCCGCGTCGGGGAATGCATCAAACGGATTAGTGCCGGCAGCCAACCGGAACGCCCCGTGCTCATCGAGCAGGAACACCACGGCCTGCTCAGCGGCGTACGCCTTCGCGGTCGTGTCCGCGAGAATTTCGGCGAGCTCCTTCTCGTTGCCGGCGTCGGTGAACGCGATGGATGCCGCGATCACCAGTTCGAGCCGGTTCTGGGTGCGCTGCGTCAGGGCGTGGCGCGTCAGCAGGTGTTCCTCAAATGCGTGCTGCGCTTTCGCGTCGAACAGTGCGAGTAGTCGATTGCCGCCCGGCGCTATGACTCCGTCGGCGACCAGGATCGGATTTCGCGAGCCGTTGGCGCGCACGATCTCGGCAAATGCGGATGCCTGGTCAGCCCTGCCAGCGACGGGATGCTCGGGCCGACGAATGAAGACGTCGACCTGCGTGCCGACGATCGCTTCGACCGTCGCACCCGTCCATTCGAGAAAGCGGGCGTTCGCTTCGACGATGGTGTCGTCGCGGTCGACCTCCACCAGCGCACACGGCAAATCCGGGACATCCTGCAGCACCCAGCATCCTCATTCTCGACAGCGGGCGGCCGAGGCCAAAGGCAAGGTCCACCGAAGTCAATCAGAGCATATTTCGGCTGCGGCTGGGAGGGCTTTACGGGGGTGCTCTCCAGGTAGTAGGAGGGTTGGTCGGCGATGCCCTACGCCAGCGTGAGGTGCGACCTCGCCCAGCTCGTGAGCTCGGTCAGCGCGGGCAGGAGAGCCGCGCCCGAGGCGGTCAGCGCGTAAACGACCGCGAGCGGAGGCCCCGCGTCGACGGTGCGGCTGACGAGACCGGCGGCCCCGAGTTCGGTGAGGCGCTCAGACAGAACCGAGTCACTGATGCCCTCGACCGCGCGCCGCAACTCGGAGAACGATGCCGCGCTCTCCATCAGGGTTCCCAGGATCACGCCGTTCCAGCGCTTGCCAAGGAATCCGAACGCGTGCACCAGCGCCTTGTCGCACACGGGAGCGTGATGCTCGCTGCTCGTCGCGGGTTCGTTGGTCACAAAGCAAGCATACGCGGTGCTAGTCTCAAACGTGGTACTAGTTAAAACAAAGTAACCACAGAAAAGGAAGCCAATGTCACTCGCTCTCGATAGCGCCCCACTTCTCGCCCCGCGACGCCTCGGCGACGAAAGTCTCGAAACCCTGTTCACCCGTGCCGCGACCCCCAACAGCTTCTCGTCCGCCCCCGTGACGGATGACGAACTGCGCTCGATCTGGGATCTCGCCAAATGGCCGCCCACCTCGGCTAACTTCCAGCCGATGCGTGTGCTGTTCGTGCAGTCATCTGAGGGTCGCGCGAAGCTCGGCGAGCACATGGCCGAGAACAATCGGGACAAGACGATCGCGGCGCCCGCAGTTGCCGTTCTCGCCTTCGATCGTGCATGGCACGAGAACCTCGCGACCACGACGCCGCATCTCGCTCACCTCACGGAGTACTTCGCCGACAACGAGGACCCTCGGCTGAGCGCCGCGCGCAACAACTCGTGGCTGCAGGCTGGCTACTTCATCCTCGCCACCCGCGCGCTCGGCCTCGCCGCGGGGCCGATGGGCGGTTTCGACGCGACCGCAATCGACGCAGACTTCTTCCAGGATGGCGCGTGGGGTACGTTCCTCGTCATCAACATCGGGCATCCGACCGAGGGCTCATACCGACCCCGCCTGCCGCGCCTCGACCAGGAGCACACCGTTCAGTTCGCGTAACCGAATTACGTGCGATTTCGCGGAGGGCCAGCGGCGGCGGCGAGCGCTGGCCCTGCATCAACTTCGGCAGTTCGAGCGCATCCGGATGCTGCAGCTCTGACACCATCTCTTCGACCATCATCGACATCGACCGCGCCGTCTCTTTCCACTGTATTTTGACGGATACGCGATTCCCCGCACTTTGGCAATGCCTTTCGCGCCCCCGGGAGCGCTGCGACGCTAGACAGCGTGAACAAACGCGGCCTCGTCCGATCCGGTGGCCCCGCGGACCGCGTCAACGGATACGCCGCGCTGCGCGCCTATGCCGCGATCGGCGACGGCCGCACCGTGGCTCTCGTCGCTTTGGACGGTTCGATCGACTGGTTCCCGCTGCCGCAGTTGGACGGGCCGATCGTGTTCGCGGCACTGCTCGATGCCGAGAACGGTGGTCGCATTGCCCTGCGACCCATCGGCGACTTCACCACCAGGCGGCGGTATGTTCCGAGAACGAACGTGCTGGAGACGACGTTCACGACAGAGACCGGTGTCGTTCGCGTGACCGACGCGCTCGTCACCGGAATCGCGGGACGCCTGCCGTGGATTGAGCTCGCGCGCCGCATTGAAGGCGTCTCCGGGAGTGTCGACGTGGAGTGGTCGGTGCAGCCCGGCACCGTCGGGGGCACCGCATCCCCCTGGGTCGAGCAGACCGTCAACGGACCGATCGCCCACGTCGACGGCATCACGATCGGCGTGCGTGGCTTCGACCACGGCCCGATACGCCCGCGCGCAAGCGGGATGTCCGGCCGCTTCAGCACCGCTGTCGGCTCGCGCCACCTCGTGACGCTCTCGGCCACGGCAAACGAGCCGCTGCGAATCCTGACACCGGAACTGGTGGACGCCGGCACCGACAGGACCATCGCGGCCTGGCGTGCCTGGGCCAAAGAATTCTCGTTCGAGGGCCGCTGGTCCGACACGGTCCTGCGCAGTGCGCTGGCGCTGAAGCTCCTTATCTATAGCCCGACCGGTGCGATCGCGGCGGCGGCAACGACATCCCTGCCTGAGAGTCTCGAGGGCGGCAAGAACTGGGACTACCGCTTCGCCTGGGTTCGCGACGTCGCGTACACGGTGCGAGCGCTGATGAGGTTCGGCCTCCGCGAGGAGACGCACGCCGCTGTCTCGTGGCTGGTCGACACCATCGAGGATGACGGGCCGGATCTTTCCGTGTACTACGGGCTCGACGGGTCACAGCCATCCGATGGGGTCACCGAACTGCAATTGCCCGGCTGGCGCGGCATCTCGCCCGTCGTCGCGGGCAATCGGGCCCAGGAGCAGTTGCAGCTCGGCATCTACGGCGACCTCATGGATGTCATGCTCACCTACGTTGTCGACGGCAACGTGATCGATGCTGGCACCGCTCGACTGCTCTCCGACATCGCCGATCGCGCGTGCGATGGATGGCGCCAGCCGGATTCCGGCATGTGGGAGCTCAAGGAGCTTGAGCACTACACCTCGTCGAAGATGGGATGCTGGCAGGCCGTCGACCGCGCGATCACACTCGCGGAGAAGGGCCAGCTCAACGGAAATGTGGAGCGCTGGAGAGCCGAACGGGACGCGATCCGAGCGTGGATCGATGAGAACGGCTGGTCCGAGAGCCGGGGCAGTTACGTGATGTACCCGGGAAGCGACCGGCTCGACACCTCCGTGCTGCTGCACTCGGTCAGCGGGTTCGACCGCGGCGCGCGGATGTCGAATACCGTCGACGCCATCCGGTCGCAGTTGGGGCGCGGCCCGCAGGTCTACCGGTACGACGGCATGCAGCAGGAGGAGGGCACGTTCGTCGCGAGCGCGTTCTGGGTCGCGAGCGCTCTCGCCTGCGTCGGGCGAATGGATGAGGCGGTAATGCAGCTGGACGAGATGATCGCCCTCGCGAACGATGTCGGCCTCTATGCCGAAGAACTGGACGCGGAGTCCGGCGACTTCCGCGGCAACCTTCCGCAGGCGCTCAGCCATCTCGCGCTGATCAACGCGGCCATCACCATCGACGAGCTCTCGGGTGCCAGCGGATCGTCGGCATCCGCGCAATCACGGCGCGGTGGGTCGCGGCCGTGAGCGCGCCGGAGCTCGACGCGCCGCTGCTGAAGGGGCGCTATCGCCCAATCCAGCTGCTGTCGCGGGGAGGGTCATCGCTCGTCTTTCGTGGTCGCGACGAACTGCTCGGCAAGGATGTCGCCATCAAGCTCTTCACCGGAGCAGACGCGCAGCGCGTGGCCGAGTTCCGCTCGGAGGTCCGCGTGGTCGGGAGCCTCGGGCACCACGGCATCGTCGCGATCACCGACGCCGGTATCGACCGGTCGAGCGTGGACGACCCGCGGCCGTTTCTCGTGATGGAGTTCGTACCGGGTGAGACCCTGCGCGAGACGATCTCGCGCAAGCAGCTGTCGATCGTCGAAGTGGGCGAGATCGGGTTCGAGCTCGCGGAGGTGCTCGAATACGTCCACTCCCACGGTGTTGTTCACCGCGATATCGCGCCGTCGAACGTCATGCTCGTGCACTACAACACAGCCTCGTCGCGCACTCGGGCGCGGCTCACAGACTTCGGCATTGCTGCGGCGTCCGGCAGCGAGCGTGCCGCCGATGAGCCGGTGATCGGAACCGCGGCGTACCTGAGCCCCGAGCAGGCATCCGGCGCCACGATCACGACCGCATCCGACATCTACTCGCTCGGCCTGGTGCTGCTCGAGGCGCTGACCGACACTCGCGCCTTCGCGGGGGAGGCCGTCGAATCCGCGATGGCCCGGCTGTCCGCCGACCCGGAGATCCCGGATTCGCTGCCGGAAGCCTGGCGCGAACTCCTAAGCGCGATGGTCGCGCGCGACCCGGCGCTTCGGCCGAGCGCTGAGGAGATCGCGCGGGACATCCGGGCACTGCTTCGTCGCGCCGGGTGAAGCCGGCCATCGGACGGGCTGACGCTCGGGGCCCCGGTTGTCAACGGCTAGGCCAGCCGCACGCCCTTGCCTAGCGTTGAACACGGAGAGGAACGCCAATGCGCATCGCGGTGATCGGAGCAACGGGAAACGTGGGAACGGCGGTGCTGAGGCGCCTGGCCGCCTTACCGGAAGTCGACGCGATCGTGGGCGTCGCACGACGGAGTCCTGTCGCGCGGATCGGCCAGTATCGCGATGTCGCCTGGCATGAGATCGACGTCGGCGACGAGGATGCGCGGGGCAGGCTGCGCAGGGCGCTGGCCGGAAGCGACGCGGTCATCCATCTCGCCTGGGCGCTCCAGCCGAGCCGTGACGAGCCGTCGATGTGGCGCACCAACGTCCGCGGCACCGCGAACGTGCTCGCGGCGGCAGCGGAGGCTGGCGTCAAGCAGATCGTCGTCGCATCGTCGGTCGGCGCCTATAGCGTTGGGCCCAAGCGCCGACGCGTGCCGGAGTCATGGCCGACCGGCGGCGTGCCGACTTCGCCATACTCTCGGCACAAGGCGATCAACGAGCGGGCAATGGACGTCTTCGAGCTCGACCACCCGGATATCCGGCTTGCGAGGATCCGGCCCGGGCTCGTTTTCCAGCGCGATGCAGGCAGTGAGATCGCGCGACTGTTCCTCGGCCCGCTTGTGCCAGCCGGAGTACTGCGCAGGGTGCGCCCCCGCGTGCTTCCCCTGCCGACCGGTTTCATAGTCCAGGCCGTGCATGCCGACGACCTCGCCGATGCGTATTGGCGCGCGGTCGACCACCAGGCGAGCGGTGCGTTCAACATCGCGGCGGAGCCGGTTCTTACTCCGCCGCTGATCGCCGCCGCCTTCGGGGCCGAGCGCACTCGGCCTTTCCGGGCGCACGTGCTGCGCATCATCATGGAGCTCACCTGGCGCGCGGGCCTGCAGCCCACCGACCCGGGATGGCTCGACATCGCGACGGCCGTTCCGGTCATGTCGACCGAGCGCGCGCGGCGCGAACTCGGCTGGTCACCCGCCATCACCGCAACCGCGGCGTTCGCCGAAGTGGTTGACGGGATGGCGGCGGGCGACGGCGCGGCCGGGTCAGCGCCGCTCGCCGGTCGCCACGGCAACGCTGATGGAGTTGCCCCCACGGGCTTTTGACTCGTACATCGCGTCGTCGGCCAGCCGGAACAGGCGATCGTTCGACATGAAGTTGCCGGCGGCGAATCCGGTGGCTGGAGTACGCGTATAGCGCTCGACACCGCTCAGCTTTCTTTGTGGAGCTTTCCCTTGACCCGCTCGACACCCTCGGCGATGAGCGCCTGGGCAGAGTCCTTGATCGCAGAGATCTCGAACGGATCACCCTTGAGGAATGCCTCAGCGGTGTTCTTCGCGTACTCCCGGCTGATGTGGGGAGGCAGCGGCGGCACATTGCGGCTGACGTACGCGTCGATGAGAGTGACACCGTCATTGGCGAACGCGGCCTGCACCGCGGGCAGCACCTCGGCGTCCGACTTCACCCGGATGCCGGTGAAGCCGAGCAGCTCCGCCCACCCCGCGTAGTCGACCGACTCGATATCCTGCGCGGTTCGCCACACCGGATTACCGTCTTCCGTGCGCATCTCCCACGACACCTGGCTGAGGTCGTCGTTGTGCATGACCACGACGATGAACTGCGGGTTGCTCCACCTGGCCAGGTACTTCTTGATCGTGATGAGCTCGTTCATGCCGAGCATCTGGAACGCGCCATCCCCGATCGTGCAGACGACCGTGCGGTCGGAGTAGGCGAACTTCGCAGCGACGGCGTACGGCATCGACGCCAGCATCGAGGCGAGCAGGCCGGAGAGATCGCCGAGCATGCCGCGGCGCAGGCGGATGTGGTGACCGTACCAGTCCGCCGTCGTCCCGGCATCGGCGGTGACGATCGCGTTGTCTGGCAAGTGCCGATTGATTTCGTGGAACACGAGCCGTGGATTGACCCCATCGCTGTACGACACATGCGCCTGGGACTCCATCTCGGCCTCCCACTCGACCATCTCGTCGGCGACCGTCTGCTGCCACGAGAGGTCGGTCTTGGTCTCGAGGTGAGGGATCAGGGCGGCCAGCGTCGCCTTCACGTCGCCCCAGATGTTCAGCTCAGTCGGATATCGAAGACCCATCTGCTCAGGCTTCAGGTCGACCTGGATCGCGCGGGCCTGGCCGGTTTTCGGCAGGTACTGGCCATACGGGTAGTTGGTTCCGAGAAGCACGAGCGTGTCGCATCCCTTGATCTGGTGGAGGCTCGGCAGCGAGCCGAGAAGTCCGACCTGCTGGCTGTGGTGCGGCACATCCGATGGCACGACCTGCTTGCCACGGAGAGCCGTGATGATGCCCGCCCCGGCGAGACGCGCGGCCTCGATCACCTCGTCTGTCGCCCCGGTCGCCCCATGCCCGACCAGGAACGTGACTCGACCACCGGCGTTGATGATCTCGGCTGCCTTGAGGATCTCCGACTCTGGCGGCACGACTGCAGTGGATGGCGCGACAGCACTCGAGCGCGACACCCACATCGCGGCACCCGGAAGCTCCATCTTCAGCGCCTGGACGTCGTGCGGCAGGATGATCACGGCCGGCCCCTTGCGCACGATGGCCGTGCGGAATGCTGTGTCGATTACGGCCTGCGCCTGCTGCGGCGACACGATCGTCTGCACGTAGACTGCGACATCCGAAAGGGTTCGCTCGAGGTTGCTCTCCTGCTGGTTGAACGTGCCGAAGGAGTTCAGCCCCTGCTGCCCGACGATCGCCACAACCGGCTGGTTATCCATCTTCGCGTCGTACAGGCCATTGATCATGTGGAAAGCGCCTGGGCTGGATGTCGCCATGCAGACCCCCACCTCGCCGGTGAACTTCGCGTGCGCGACCGCCATCAGCGAGCAGATCTCCTCGTGCGTCGGACGAATGTATTCGAGCCCGTCGCCAGCCTTCTCAGCTCGTCCCAACGCGCCATCGAACTCGCCGATCCCGTCGCCGGGGAAGCCGAACACGCGCGTGACGCCCCATTCCCGGAGTCGCTGGATCACAAAATCGCTGACGTTGGTCATCGTTCTTCCCTTGTTCGTGTTGGATCGGCCGCGAGCATCCGGTCGGCCGCGCGCGCGGCGATCGACATGATCGTGAGCGCGGGGTTCGCGCTGCCCTGGGTCGGCAGCACGCTGCCGTCGGTGATGTAGAGGTTTGGGACGGCGAACGATCGGCAGTCGCCGTCGACCACACCGGATGTCTCGTCCGCACCCATTCGCGCGCCGCCGACCAGATGTGCGTATCTCTGGATCGTCATGACATCGTGCGCGCCCGCCGCCTTCAGGATGGTTTCCATGACTTCCTGCGCGGCCTTCACGAGCATCCGGTCGTTGTCACACTGCGAATAGTCGAAGCGAGCGACGGGCAGGCCGTGCGAGTCCTTCTCCTCGGCCAGCGTGACGCGGTTCTCCGCCTGCGGCAGGAACTCGCACAGCGCGCCGAGGCACGACCAGTGCACGTAGTCACTCATTCGCGCACGCAGCGAAGCCCCCCAGTGGCCCTGCGACGCGACGTGTTCTGCCCAGGTGATCGGCAGCGGCGACACCGTCTGGATCGAGAAGCCCCGCTTGTATGGCTGCGAGGGGTCGGTCTCGTAGAACTCCTCGCTGCTTGCCTCGGGCGGCGGAGCCTTGAACATCCGCACCTCGGCCTCGAAACGGCCAGCCGTCTGCGGCGCGCCCTGCACCATCAGGTACCGGCCGACCAGGTCGAAGTCGTTGCACAGCCCTTCGGGGAACCGGTGCGACGCCGAGTTCAGCAACAGCCGCGGGGTCTCGATCGAGTAGCCGGCGACGACCACGAGACGCGCGCGTTGGAGATGCTCTATGCCGTCGCGGAGATAGCGAACGCCGATCGCGCGACCAGTGCGGTCGTCCACTTCGACGCCGGTGACCATCGTGTTCGCACGGATCTCGACGCCGTGAGCCAGCGCATCCGGAATGTGCGTGATGAGCGGCGATGCCTTGGCGTTCACTTTGCAACCCTGGAGGCAGAAGCCGCGGTAGATGCAGTGCGGGCGATGGCCGAAGCGGCCGTTGGCGATCGCAACCGGACCGATGCGCGCGTCGATTCCTGAGGCGAGCGCGCCGCGGAGGAACACCTCGCCGTTGCCGGAGACCGGCTGCGGACGGTAGCGATACCCGTGCGGGTCACCCCACGGCCAGTCGTCGCCAGCGACCGGCAGCTCGCCCTCGATCGCTTCGTAGTACGGCTTCAGGTCGGCGTAGTCGATCGGCCAGTCGGCCCCGACGCCGTCGTTCGCCAACGTCGCGAAATCGCTCGGATGAAGGCGTGGAACGAACCCCGCATAGTGCACCATCGAGCCGCCGACGCCCCGACCGGAGTTGTTCGATCCGAGCGGCACTGGATCGCTGCCACCGATGACGCGCGGCTCCGTCCAGTAGAGCTTGTGTGCGCCAGCCTCGTCAGAGACCCAGTCGAGCTCGGGATCCCAGAACGGGCCGGCGTCGAACCCGACGGCACTCCAGCCGCCTCGGGCGAGGCGCTGCAACATGGTCGCGCCGCCCGCCCCGCAGCCGACCACAACCACGTCGACCTCGTCGCTGTCGCCGTAGTGCCGCATCCTCTCCTCGAGGCTGCGGTCGACTTCCCCGCGCGGCGTCAGCAGCCAGGCCGACTCGTTGCGCTGCCTGACCTCGGCCAACCCGGGGTCGACCAGGTCGCCGATGAACGTGCCGACGCCCGTCATTGCCCGTCCCGTGCAGGGTCGAGGCTCGGGTGCCGGTCTCGCACCTCGAATGCCTCGAGGCGGTCGACGCCGAGGTTCTTGTATCCACGCGGATACGCTGGGCCGGCAAAGCCCATCTCCTGCCAGGCGAGCGGATGCGAGTAGAAGGCAGTACACGCGTAGCGGGTCCAGAGGCTCCACACCTGGCTCGCTTTCATGGCGTGCCACTCGCCGTCGCCGAGATCCTGCACGGCCTGGACCAGCGCAGCCTGGACCGCGCTACCGGCAGCACAGAAGACATCCCCGCAGCGCGCGACGCTGTCTGCGTCGAGCGCCGCGAGGCTTCGGCGCCAGGCATCCGGATCCTTCGGCATGGTCTCGTAACGCCATCCGTCGGTCTCGTCGCGGGCAAGACGGTCGTCGACCAACTCGAGTACGGGAACCCGCTCGCCCGTCGCGGGCTGGTCGAGCAGCTGGTCGAACAGGGCGCCGGCTGT
Source organism: Galbitalea sp. (assembly GCA_036499165.1). Taxonomy (GTDB): domain Bacteria; phylum Actinomycetota; class Actinomycetes; order Actinomycetales; family Microbacteriaceae; genus Galbitalea. The sequence continues at coordinate 30,921 of DASYEE010000081.1, forward strand.
TGATGCCTCGGTCGCGGAGAAGTACCTCAGGCTGGTGTCCGGATGAAGTCTCGCCTCGACGACCTCGCGGGTTGCCGCGTCCCAGTGCCGAGACTGGGAGAGCACGTCGAACCCCGGAAACCGATCGCCGCCGTGTGCGTCGTCCAACGGCAAGCCCGTCACTTCTCGCGCCTCAGCACCGCCGCGAGCAGGCCCATCCCACCGACGACGGTGACGAGGAGCGGCGCCAGCAGCGGTGGACCCATCTCCATGTTGTAGCGAAAATTCTTGAAGCCGCCTGGCTTCTGGTGAATACCCCTGGCATGGAGTACGACGCCCTGCAACCCGTTCGCGACGACGACGGCGGACACGAGCGGCAGGGTCGTCTTCGCGGCGCGTTTACTGAAGACTCCAGCTATGCCGGCCACGACCGCCGCCGGACCGAGCGCGATTGGAGCCCACATCCATCGATTGCCGAAGCTCGCGCTGTCGTGCTCGAAGAAGATCTCGGCTGTCGTCACCATCGCGCCGAGCGCAGTCAGCCCTGAAAGGCTCCGCTCGAAACGACCCGTGCGCACGTCGTTGCTGGCCCTCAGCGCCGTCGCGGTCGCGCGGACCTTGACCTTCCCGGACATCGGCCACCTTAACTCGACTGGTTGCGGACGCATTGCCCACACGTTCAGTTCTAGTCCCGCGGCACAGGATCAAACCAGGCGTTGCATCCAATGGCGTCGCGAGAGATGATGCTAGACCGTCGCGACCGAACCACCATCGACCCGGTAGTTAGACCCGACCACGAATGACGCGAGGTCCGAGCACAGGAATGCGATCACGTTGGCGACCTCGTCCGGCTCGCCGCGGCGCTTCAGTTCGAGGTACGGCCGTTCCTCCTCGAGGAAGCTCACGATTGCCTTCTGCCTTGTCGTGCCGAGTTGCTTCGCGCGCTTATCCATCATCGCGTCGGTCATGGGCGTGTGGATGAAGGCGGGTGAGACGGCGTTGACGAGCAGCCCCTCGAGGGCATAGCTGCGCGAAAGTCCTTTCGCGAGCGCGAGGATGCCCGCCTTCGCCGCGCAGTACGGCAGCTCGTCGTCATAGGGCTGCGGGGCGTCCTCCGAACCGATCAGTACGATGCGACCCCAGCCACCCTTGCGCAGCGCCGGCAGGAACGTACGAACCAGGCGCACCGGTCCGAGCAGGTCGGTCTCGATCGTCGATACCCAGCCCTCGTCATCGATCTCGTGGAAGAGGCCCTGCGCGCCCGTCACGCCCGCCGCCTGGACGAGGATGTCAATGTCGCCGATCGCGCTGCGCACGTTCGCCTCGAGCTCGGTCAGCGAGACGACGCTCCTGACGTCGGCCGCAAACGCGAAGAGCTTGCCCTTCGGGGCATTGAGCTCCGCTGCCGCCGTGTCGAGCGCGTCCTGGTCGAGGTCGCTGATGACGACGGTCGCGCCCTCCGCCAGCAGGATGCGTGCGGTGTGCCAGCCGATGCCGGAGTCGCCACCGGTGATGAGTGCCTTCTTGCCTTCGATGCCGAGATCCATGGTGCGAAATTCCTTTGCTTTTGATGGTTGGGGGCGCCTGTTTTCAGCGGATTCGACTACCGAAGCGGCGCGCCGGAAATCCGTGCGTCGCGGTTTCGACCGCGAAGATCGAGCCGGTCAGCGGCTCGTCCACCAGCTGCTGCTCAGTGAGCTTCTCGCGCGCCGTCGCGATGAACAGCGTCGAGAGATCGGCCCCGCCGAAGCCGACGGATGTGACATGACCGGCCGGCACGTCGAACTCCAGGTCGACCTCACCGTCAGCCGTCCAGTGCACGACGTGGCCAATGTCGTTGATGCCGTTCCAGAAACCCCCGTCGGCATCCCGCGCCAGGCCATCGCTCGCGCGTCCACTCGCGAACGTGCGCACGTTTTCGAGGCGATTCCCGTCGTAGTCGCCGACGAAGATCGTCTCGGTCGCGGTGTCGGTGAACCACATCGTTCCCCCGTCGTCAGACCACTCGAACCCGTTCGCGACACCGATTCCGTCGATCAGCACACGGCATCCGCCCTCGGCGGTGACGACGTAGATCGCGGCTTTCCGGTCGCCAGCCATCACCTCCATGGAACCGACGACGAACTGGCCGAACGGGTCGCACTTGGCCTCGTTGAACCGGATACCGCCCGAGGCGTACTCGACGCGCGCGAGGGTGCGACGGTTCGACCCGTCTGCGCCAACCAGGAACACGCTGTCGAGATCGGCGACGACATAGCCTTCGTCCGCAGGCTGGAACGCCGCGATCGGCGGGGGAAGCTCGAGCAGCCGGTCGGCCGAACCGTCCGCCGGGCCATCCAGCGGGCTCGAATGGATGACACCGGCGTCGATGTCGCACCACTCGAGGGCGCCAGACGGGTTCCACCAGATGCTCTCCGCGATGATCGATCGCGCATCGCGGAAGACGCGCGGATCGGAGCGGAGCAGCGCGTGCACAGTCGTTCCCGTCATTGTGGTCTTTGCCTGGGCCGCGTCCGGATGACGAGCCACTTCGAGTCCATCGTCACCAGAGGGATGCGACAAGCCCCTTGCGGCATCCACCCCGGTATGCACTGCGCGAACCGTCACGAGGCACATAATCGCGTGAGCCTGCGCGGAGCACAAGCCGTTGCCGCGCCATCCGTCCGGAGGGTAATTCTGGAGGCATGACCAACGACCAGTACACGTTCGCGAACCCCGTCACCCGCTACCCGAAGCTCGACCCGAAGCCGCAGCACCAGAGCGGCCCGGGGTCGTCCCAGGAGACCTCACCGAAGCCGGACGTCGGCGCCAAGAGCTACCGCGGCACCGGTCGCCTGGAAGGTCGCAGGGCGCTCGTCACCGGCGCAGACAGCGGAATCGGCGCGGCCGTCGCGATCGCGTTTGCCCGGGAGGGTGCCGACGTCGCGATCTCGTACCTGCCGGAGGAAGAAGAGGATGCCCGCGAGATCGTCGCCCTGATTGAAGACGCCGGCAGGAAGGCCGTCGCGCTCCCCGGCGACCTCAAAGACCAGGAATACTGCACGTCGCTGGTGCGGGACGCCGTGGCCGGGCTCGGTGGGCTCGACATCGTCGTGAACAACGCGGGTAAGCAGCAGGCGGTCGAGAAGTTCGAGGACCTGACGCCAGCGCAGTTCGACGAGACTTTCAAGACCAACGTCTACGCCATGTACTGGATCAGCGAGGCAGCGCTCCCTCACCTGGAGCCCGGCTCGACGATCATCAACACCACCTCGGTGCAGGCGTACAGCCCGTCGCCGATTTTGGTTGACTACGCGAGCACAAAGGCCACGATCAACGCGTTCACGAAGGCGCTCGCGGGGCAGTTGGCGCCGCGTGGCATCCGGGTCAACGCTGTCGCACCCGGCCCGATCTGGACGCCGCTGCAGGTCGCGGGCGGCCAGCCGGAGGACGCCCTGCCCGAATTCGGCGACCAGACGCCGCTAGGGCGCCCCGGCCAGCCAGCTGAGCTCGCGCCGGCATACGTCTTCCTGGCCTCAGGCGAGTCGAGCTACGTGATCGGCGAGACGCTCAACGTGAACGGCGGTATGCCGACTCCGTAGCATCGTGATTGCCGCGCGGCGATCGTGGGATCAGCACGATGAATACGACGATTGCCGCGAGCGCTACGACGCCAGCAACCAGTCCGGCCGTGAGGCTGAAGACGAAGTCGAAGATGAACAGCACGACCCCGGCAGCGAGGATCGCTACCACCCAGACCGTGATGGCGAGCAGGCGGCTTGCGATGTTCACCACCTGCGTCTTGTCGTGGCGTCGAAACTGAGCCCGATGCAGGCTCACCGACGACAGCCCGAGCAGCGTGCTCACGGCGGCGAGCGCGACCAGCACCCCGTAGATCACCAGTTCGTATCGCGGCAGCGACGGAAATCGCTGTTGGAACGCGACGGTCAGCAGGAACCCGCTGATGATCTGGGTACCCGTCTGGGTTACCCGCAACTCCTGCAGGATATCCGACCAGTTGCGATCCGACCGCTCCGCGCCCGACTCGTCGCGGCCATCCGACGGATCCACATCGCGGCCGACCGCTGATCCCGATTCAGTTGGCAAGGCCGGCCACCAGGTTGATCGATGCCGCCAGGATGACCGCGCCGAACAGGTATGACAGCAACGCGTGCCGCAGCGCCGTCGACCGGATAGCACGCGTCTGGAGGTCGGTGTCGGAGACCTGGTAGGTCATCCCCAGCGTGAACGCGACGTAGGCGAAGTCGACGAAGACGGGATCGTCATCCTGGTTGAAGTCGATGCCGCCGTTGTTCGTGTAGTAGAGGCTTGCGTAGCGCAGTGTGAAGAGGGTGTGTACGAGAAACCAGGAGAGGGCGAGGCTCACGAGCGCGAACACGGGGATGATCGCCTTCGCAATTCCGACCGCGTCTTTCGAGCTGACGAGGAGGAGGGCAACCGCGCCAATCCCGGCGACGGCAGCGATCAGGATCAGCACCTCGAGTCCGGCGCGCCCCGGATCCTCCTGCACGGCGTATTCCTTCGCCTGCGTCGCATCCATCGGGCCAACGACGATCCACGACCACGCGATGTAGACGATGCAGGCCGCACCCCACCCTGCGGTGGGGCTGTAGACCCAGCCGAGGGTCGCGCCGACGACGACCGCGACGATCACGCCGACGATCACCATCCCGACGAGTCTCAGGCGAGTCGCGTGTGCTGCAGTTCGACGGTTAGGCATACGTCATCCTGTCGCTCCTGCGCCCGGTCTCGCGGCACATTTCGTTCACCGTGCGTCTCGGAGCAGATCGACGGCAAGGTAGTGCGAGTACCCGCCTGCCGCCCGCGCGACGCGCCTTCCGGATGTCAGGATCTCCGTCGAGCTCAGGGCCACCGCGAATCCGGCGCGTCGTGCCGTCTCGACCAGCTCGACATCCTCGCCAAGCTCGATGGCCTCGAACCCGCCGATTTCGAGATAGGCGGATGCCCGGATGCCGAGACTCGCGCCGTGCACGTGCCCCCGCGGCTGGCCGGGCGGGTGGGTCGTAAGCCACGCCGAGCGCTGCTCGGGCGAGAGGTCGGCGAAGTCTGGTCGCACGTCGCCGAGATACAGGTCTGCTCCGGCGTCGGCATGCTCGAGCTGTTCGATGATCCACCGGCTGTGTACGGCGGAATCGGCGTCGGTGTTGGCCAGCCACACGCTTTCGGGTGGCGCGTCGATGCGGGAGAGCGCGGCCGTGATTCCGAGCGCCCGCGCGGCTCCGACCCCGACCGCGGGGGTTTCGACTACGACAACCCCCGAGCGGCGCGCGATGGTTGCCGTGGCATCCGTGCATCCGTCTGCCACCACGATCGTGGTGAAGCCCGGCGCACGAGCGCCGAGGCACCTTCTGGTCGCCCGCACCGCGCGGACGATGGATGCGAGGCTGCGACCGATCAGCTGCGCTTCGTCCCGCGCGGGCAGCACAATCGCCACCTGCGTTGTGACGTTCACGACAGGAACCCTTCCCGCTGGGCGACCGACCGCGGGTCACGCGCGAGCACGTCGAGCCGGAAGTCGGCCTCTTCGTGCGACGCGACGAGGACGAGGTCGAGGCTCGCCCGCACGATCCGGTGCACGTCGTCGCCGGCGAGCAGGTAGCCATCCACCGCGTGCCGCCAGTGGCAGAGCACCAGCACACCCTCGGCGGCGAGTGCTGCGGCCGCCTTGGCCGCGACCCGCTCGAGCACCTCGCTCGACCAGTAGTAGCCCACCTCGCTGATGACGACCAGGTCGAACTCGCCGGGCGGAAAGTCTGTGACGGCGTCGCGGTGTTCGACCCGCACACAGTCTCGTCCGGCGACGCGCCTGCGTGCCTGCTCTACTGCCGCGGCCGAGATGTCGAGCGAGAGCACGCTGTCGCAGCGGTCGGCCAACTCGCTCGTCAGCATGCCGATCGAGCTGCCGATCTCGAGCGCGCGACCGTAGTGTTCCGCGGGCAGCGCGGCCATCGTGATCGCTCGCTTGCGGCGTTCGTACCAGCGCGATGCGAGCCGCCATGGGTCATCCCTGCGCCGATAAAGCTCGTCGAAGTATGGCTCGCCCAGCTCGTCGGGTTCCGCGGTCTGCACCGCGGGCGCGGACGTCTCGACGAAGAACTCTCGCGGCCCGTCGAAGTGTCCGAGAAACCCCGCGTCGAGGACGGGCTCGTCTCCCGGCTCATCGCCCAGTCCGTCGACCTGCGATCGATACGCGCGGACGGCGCTGCGCTTGGCATCGAGGGCTGCGACATCGAGTGCGTGCAACACCCACTCGAGCGAGTCATCCGCAGCCTCGGCGGGCTCACCCCAGTGCCACATCCAGACCGGGTATTCGAGCAGCCGAACGCCACGGGCGGCCGCTAGCCCGGCGGCCACCTCGCCGACGACCCGATGATCGTGGTGGCCGTCCCCGCGCCAGGGCGCGACGATAAGGTCGGCGTCGGCCAGTTGTGCGGCGATGCCCGCGCGGATGTCGTCAGTCGCGGCATCCGTCGCTCCGTCGCCGGCCCCGAGGAAAACGAGCCACGCGCCCGGCGCGATGGCGCCGATCGCTTGCACGGCCTCGTCCCGGCGGAGCGCCCCAAGCGCCGCAGGGGTGTGGGTGCGGGAGCCCGGATGCGATGCGCTGCCATCCGTGACGATGACGACCGTGAGGTCAACACCGCGCTCGGCCAGGGTCGCCATCAGCCCGCCCGCGCCGAGCGTCTCGTCGTCGGGATGCGCGGCGACCACCACGGCTCGCGCGACACCCGCGAGTCCAAGCGGTGCCGCATCCCGCACTATTGCCGACTCCTGCCAGGCGGCCACAGGCGTGCCTGGCACTCGGCTGTCGAAGCTCACCACGGCGCGGCCTCCCCCTGCCGAAGCAGTCGCCCGAGCGACTCGTCGTCGCGCTCCGCGTGGTGCTGGCGCACGTAGAGCTCAAGGTCTGCGACGCGTTTGGCGTGGGCGGCGTCCTGCGCGAGCGGACCGGGGCCGAGGACGTGCCCGGCCCGCCACAGCACTTCTTCCACGGTGCGGGCGACCGTGCCACGCACTCGCTTGGCCAGCAGTTTCGCGCTGCTGGAGTCGACTCCCGCTTCGACGCTGGCGGCCGCGTCGGCGAGCGCGCGCTGGGCCTGCTGCAACGAGATATCGACGGCACCGAGGTGCATCGCAGCCAACGGGCTGCCGCCACCGTCACCCGCCTCGAAGACCGTGCGGGCGATCCCGACCGCCCCGCCGAACCAGCACGCGGCGACCCCGATGCCGCCGATGTCGAAACCCGGACGCTCGAGGTACCAGCCGGGCTCCCCGACTGCCGTGCCCGCGACATCCTGGAGGTGGATCGACGAGCTGACAATCTCGGTCAGCCCACGCGCGTGCCATTGGCCGGTCGCGACCGCGATACGGCCGTCGCGCAGGTCGATCGCGAACAGGCCGCGACGCCGGTCATCCACGTGTGCGGTCACGAGCGCGAAGTCGAGTTGCCCGGCAAGCGAGCACCACGGCTTTGTGCCCGTCAGGCGCCATCCGGTCGGCTGCTCGCTGGCCAGAAGCGGCTCGCTCCCGCCCTCCGCCGCGAAGACGCCCCACGCGCCGCCCCGCCACGCGGGATCCGCGCCGCTCATGTCGGCCTGCGAGAGGATTCCCGCGGCATCCAGGTGGGGTTCGAGCGCGCGAGCGAGAGCCAGATCGAACGACGCCAGCGTCGCCAGCGCCTCCCAGGAATCGAGCGGGGAGGCGGCGTTCTCCTCGACAAGCACAGCGGCCTGCGGCGCGAGAGACAAGACCTCGTCGACGGTAGTCAGGCGCTGCGCGAGCATCCACTCGGTCGCCCGGCCGGCGTCATGCCCGCCGATCGCGACACGCGTCAGGCTGCTCACGGCTGGAGCACGACCTTGATGCAGCCGTCTTCCTTCTTCTGGAAGATCTCGTACATCTCGGGCGCGCGCTCGAGAGGTTCATGATGAGTCACCAGGTCGAGCACGCCGAGCGGGTCGGCCGGGTCTTCGACGATCGGCAGGATGTCGTCGACCCAGTTGCGCACGTTGCACTGCCCCATGCGCACCGTCACCTGCTTGTCGAACATCGACTTCATCGGCATGGGGTCGGCCTCGCCTCCATACACGCCGCTGATCGACACCGTCCCCCCGCGCCGGACCAGGTCGAGCGCGCCATGGAGCGAGGTGAGTCGATCGATTCCGGCCTTCTCCATGACGGGCCGGGCAAGCGCCTTCGGCAGCAGGCCGACGGCCGCCTGCGCGACCGCGGCGACGCCCCCGTGATTCGCCTCCATGCCGACGGCATCCACTACGGAGTCGGGGCCCCGGCCCTGCGTTGCGTCGCGGATGTCGGCAATGGTGTCGTCGTCGAAGTCGTATGCCTCGACCCCGTGGCGCACCGCGAGGTCGCGTCGCTCCTTGATCGGATCGATCGCCAGCACGCGGTAACCGCGACGGACGCCAACACGCGATGCGAACTGCCCCACCGGCCCGAGGCCGAACACGACAAGCGTGCCGCCATCGGGCACATTCGCGTATTCGACGCCCTGCCACGCGGTGGGAAGGATGTCGCTCAGGAACAGGTACCGGTCATCCGGCCCTTCACTGCTCACCTTGATGGCGTTGTAATCGGCTAGCGGAACGCGCAGCAACTCGGCCTGGCCGCCCGGAACCTGCCCGTAGAGCTTCGTGTAGCCGAACAGCGCGGCGCCGGAGCCCTGATCGCGTACCTGCGTCGTCTCGCACTGCGACTGCAGCCCGCGCGAGCACATGTAGCAGTGTCCACAGGCGATATTGAAGGTCACGACCACGCGGTCGCCGACCCTGATGTTGCGCACCTGCGAGCCGACCGCCTCGACGATGCCCATCGGCTCGTGGCCGAGGATGTCGCCACGGTCGAGAAAGGGACCAAACAGCTCGTAGAGGTGCAGGTCTGATCCGCAGATCGCTGTCGACGTGATGCGCACGATCGCATCGGTCGGCTCCAGGATCGTCGGATCGGGCACGGTTTCGACCGACACCGATCTCGTGCCCTGGTACGTGAGTGCCCGCATCCGCGTCGTCCTTCGCTTCGATGGTCGTGATCACATCTAGTGCATCCGAATTCCAGCGAGACGCATAAGGGGATGCGCTTTTACACCCACCCGTTGATCTGCGAGGAGACCCGATGTACTATCCGGGCGAATTGTTGGCGATCGGAGTCGCCTCCGAGCGGAATTCCGCGACGTTCCGCCAGTTCTCGCCTCTCCCGCGCATCTCTGGCTATCGGCGAGGCAGTATAGGTCCCCGGGGGCCAGCGCGACCCTCATTGACCTCCCGCACGCCCCGACGGCAGCATGAGTCGATGACTGTTGCGATGGGTGACGACGTGCAAAATGGCGAAGCGGTGATGCTCGACCGAGACCGTCTTGCCGCCGACCTGCACGGTGCAGTCGAGCGCGGCGAGATCGTCGCCTACTACCAGCCCCAGCTCGACATCGACACTCGCCGGATAGTGTCGGCCGAGGCACTCAGCCGCTGGGTGCATCCGGAGTTGGGGATTATTCTTCCCGGCAACTTCATCCCCCTCGCCGAAGAAATCGGCCTCATCAGCGATATCGGTGATCACATGATTGCCCTCAGTTGCCAAAGCGCGGCCGCCTGGGCGCACAATGGAACGCCGATCGAGGTCGCCGTCAACGTGTCGGGTATCCAGTTGCGAGATGCTGGCTTCAGCGAACGGCTCATTTCGGCGATGCGCGCCGCTCAGCTGAATCCGCAGTTCCTGACCATCGAGGTCACCGAGTCAATCGAAATCATTGACGTATCGACCGTCGCGGAGCGTCTTGACTGGCTGAGGAGCGTGGGCGTCACCATCTCCGTTGACGACTTCGGCACCGGACACTCCTCGGTCGAACAGGTTCTCGACCTGCGGGCCACTGAACTGAAGATCGACCAGGCCCTCGTGCGAAACGACAGCATGGCGGCCCGCGTGCTTCTCGCCGCCGTCGTCACATTCGCCCACGACAAGGGCCTTAGGGTCGTTGCGGAGGGCGTCGAGACCGAAGAACAGCTGGCGAGGATGCGCGAATTGCGCTGCGATCGCGCGCAGGGCTACCTGCTCGGGATGCCGATGCCGAAGCCCGAGTTCGACCGACTCCTCTAGTCGAGGTCGTCGAACGCGGGCTCGTTCACCTCGGCGCGTGGCGCGTCGTTGACCTCGATCTGTGCCCAGACGACCGGCATGCCTGGGGAGAACAGGATGTCGAGGCCCGGCCCGTCGCGCAGCGGCGGGATGTTGACGTACCCACCACCGCCCTGGATCGCCGTGAGGATCTTCGCCTTGAGCTCATCGACCGGGGTCGGAAGGAAGTAGTCCTTGCCATCAACTGTGAGCCTGTGGACGATCGTCACAATATTGCACCCGTCTGTCGTCGACCCCATTTACGAGTCTGCCGACCACGCTACCTGTTCTTGCCGTCGTGAGTAAGCGGTGCCTTCGGCCTTCATTCCGTTGGTAGTGTGCGTACACCGGCGGGCATTGTGCTCGTCAAAATCCTTCACGAAAGGTCCCCGTGGGCTCCCTCTACTACGACGGTGAAGAGTTTGAACTCGACGACCGCGTTCTCACCCACCTCCAGATTGTCATCTCGACGAAGCTCCGTCGCGGCGAGGACTTCTTCCTCTCCTGGCAGGTGCCGGCCGAGCGCGGCAGCGGCAGGAACGCGTTGTGGATCGACAACGGCGTACCCATCCGCTTCTTCTACAGCGGTTCGCGCAATGTCTCGGTCAACCGCGAATGGGTCGAGGCCATGATCATGGGCGCAGGGCGGGCATCCGGCCTGATCCTCGGCGACGAACCGACTCAGGCCGCCCAGCAGTAGCGACCCGTCTCGTTAACGGCGAAAGCCCGCCCCTGCACGCAGGGGCGGGCTTTCGACTGCTTGGGCGCGGTTAGACGCGGCTGCGTCCGGAGATGCTCCGGATCAGGAAGGCGATCACCGCGAGGATCAGGAGAACAATTCCGACCCAGAGGAGAAAGCTGACGGCGTGTACAAGGCCGCCCGTGACTGCCAGGACAATCGCGACGATAGCGATGATGACGAACAGGATGCTCATGACTTCTGCCTTTGTTAGAGAGTGTTTGTGAGTTTCGGCCACGACCCGCGCTTGTTCCGCGGGCCGCACATAAAACGCTAGCGTCGTCACCCCCACCCGCCGCAGGCGTTGACAACCCCCGGTCGGTCGCGGTATGGAAGTCGCCGCTCTGCGCGGGTCGAGCAGCCCGCCCGCCGGAACCGAGCTCGAGCGCTATCGCGGATCGCCGAGACGCTGCGGGTAGACGATCGCCTTCACCGCATCCCGGTCGGTTGCACCGATCGTGAGCGCGTCGGCGGCGCGATCGAGCGGGAAGCTGTGGGTGTGAACGCCCTCCAGGTTGACCCTGCCCGACGAGATCAGGGCGATCGCGAGCGGCCAGGTGTTCTGGTACCGACTGACCAGTGAGATCGTCAGCTCGTTCCAGTTGAGAGTGTGCAGCGGCAACTCCGCGTTGACCTTCGAGATGCCAATCACCGCGGCGCGACCGGCGGGCGCGAGCCTCGCGAGACCATCGGCCAGCACGCCGGGCGCACCGGAGCACTCGAGCAGGATGTCGAACGAGTCGTCGCTGGGCGCGCCGCTCTGCTCGATCGCGAAGCCGTGTCGCGCGGCGAGGGCAAGTCGGGCGTCCGAGACATCCGTCACCGTGACCGTGGATGCGCCGAGCGCCTTCGCGGACTCCGCCGCCAGCAGCCCAACCGGTCCGGCGCCCGTCACGAGCACGCGATCGCCGGGTCGAAGCCCAGCGCGCTGGCATCCCCACAGTCCGACGGAAAGCGGCTCGACGATGGCGCCTTCCTCGTAGCTCATCGAATCGGGCAGCACGAAAAGGTTGCGCGCGTCGATGGCCAGCCGCTGCACCAGGGCGCCGTCGTAGGGCGGAGTGGCGAGAAATACGAGGTCCGGGCACAGGTGATATCGCCCTGCCATGCACTGCTTGCAGTTGCGGCACGGCGTGCTCGGCTCGATCGCGACGCGGTCGCCGACCGAAACGTTGGTGACGCCAACGCCCACGGCAATCACCTCGCCGGCGGTCTCGTGGCCGAGGATGATGTCGCCGTCGACGACGAACGGTCCGATGCGGCCGTAGTGGTAGTAGGCGACATCCGATCCGCACACCCCGACGGTCTCGATCGCGACGACCGCCTCTCCGGGTGCGGCAACAGGATCCGGCCGCTCCTGCAGTTCGATCGTGTCGATGCCCGTCATCACGGCGGCGAGGTTAGTCATGTCGCCATTCTGCCGCGGGGCGGGGCGCCGGAGCTACCGCGGGCGGATGCCGTCCAGCGCCATCTGCAGGACGCGTTCGCGCTGCTCGTCGCTGGTGTAGCCGACATTGGTGATGCCGATGACCAGGCGCATCACGTCGTCGAGGCTGGTGTCGTCGCGCACGACGCGGGCGGCCTGGGCGCGATCCATCAGGCCGCCGCCTGCCGAGTACATGATTTCGCGGCAGGAGCGCAGCAGCTCGGAATCCTGGTTCAGCCCCTCGGCGAGGGCCTTCTTGGTGGATGCGTAGCTCACGAACTGCCGGAGCCAGAGGGCCAGAGACTCCCACGGTTCGAGGTCGGCGAGCTCGACCGCGCGGCGGCCGAGCTGCTCGATCTCGTCGACGTAGATCGCCTCGACGAGGTCTTGCCGCGTCGGGAAGTTGCGGTACAGCGTGCCGATGCCGACGCCCGCACGGCGAGCGATCTCCTCGAGGGATGCGTCGATGCCCTGTTCGGCGAAGACGGTACGGGCTGCCGCCAGCACGGAGTCGAAGTTGCGCCGCGCATCCGCACGCTGCGGGCGCCGCAGTGTCGCGAGATTCGCGTCGGTCACAGGATGCTCCTAGAAATCTTCGGCCTCAGCTTGCAAAGTGGAGGCACACCTCCGTATAGTAGGAGGCACCCCTCCACTTTAGCACTTGTCGGCGGCGGCGGCGCGCTCATGCATCCCCCGTGGACAATTCCGCTGTGCCACGGAGGGCTCGAAAGGATTCCCATGTCTTCGCGAAAGCGTCAGGCTCCCCTCGTCACCTTCCTCGTTCTCGGGGTCGGCGGCGCCTCATTCTCGCTGCTCCAGTCGCTCCTCAACCCGGTGCTGCCGACCATCCAGCACTCACTCCACACGACCCAGCCCACCGTGGCGTGGGTCCTGATCGCGTGGGCACTTTCCGCCGCCGTCGCGACACCGCTCCTCGGCAAGGTCGGCGACATGATCGGCAAGGAGCGCACCTTCGTCCTCGCTCTCCTCGCCATTGTCGTCGGCAGCCTGGTCGCGGCGGTGGCTCCGACGATCGGCGTGCTGATCGTCGGTCGCGTGTTCCAGGGCCTCGGCGGCGCGGTCTTCCCACTGGCGTTCGGCATCATCCGCGACGAATTCCCCGCGGACCGTGTTCCGTCCGCGATCGGCGCGATGTCTGCCGTTCTCGCGGTCGGCAGCGGCCTCGGCGTTGTCCTTGCCGGACCAATCGTGGACGCATGGGGCTGGCGCTGGCTGTTCTGGATCCCCGCCATCGTGTCGAGCCTCACCGCGCTGTTGGCCTGGCGCCTCGTCCCGGAGTCACCCGTGCGTTCCGGGGGGCGCATCAGCTGGGCCGGCGCAACGCTGCTGGCCGGATGGCTCGTCGCGCTTCTGCTCCCGCTGAGCGAGGCCGCGGAGTGGGGCTGGGCATCGCCCCTCACGATCGGGCTGTTCGTGCTCGCGGCCATCCTCATCGTCGTCTGGATCGCGGTCGAGATGCGGTCATCCTCTCCGGTCATCGACATGAGGATGATGCGTTCGCCCGGCGTCTGGACGGTCAACCTCGTCGCCGTGCTGTTCGGTGCGAGCATGTTCGCGAGCTTCGCGTTCCTGCCCCAGTTCACCCAAACGCCGACCTCAGCTGGCTACGGCTTTGGCGCGACGGTAACAGTCGCGGGGCTCCTCATGCTGCCAATGCTCGTCACGATGGGCGTCGCGGGATTTGCGAGCGGACCTCTCGCCCGCCGCGTCTCGTTCAAAACCCAGCTGATGGTTGCCGCCGGGCTGATCGCACTCTCGACGGCGAGCTTCGCCTTCGTGCACGCAGAAGCATGGCAGGTGGCAACCGCTGCCGCCGTCTTCGGGCTCGGCCTCGGAATCGGCTACGCAGCCATGTCAAGCCTGATCGTGCAGGGTGTTCCCGCGACCCAGACGGGCGTTGCGACCGGCATGAATGCGAACATCCGCACTATCGGCGGCGCGATCGGCGTCGCCGTGATGAGCACGGTCGTCACAGCGCATCCCGAGGCGAGCGGCTTGCCTGCCGAGAGCGGATACACCACCGGGTTCCTCGTGATGTCGATCATTGCGATTGGCGCGCTGGCGGCATCCGTGGTCATCCCGTCCATGCGACGCCGATTCGTTGCGGTGCCGACGAGCGCCGTGCCCACGAGCGCCGTGCCCACGATCACTTCGCCCGTCACGACTCTCGAGGTCGAGCCGGCGCTCCGCTAGGCGCCGATCTCGGTTCGCACGGCGAACAGCTCGGGGAAGAACGTGAGGTCGAGCGCGCGCTGCAGGAAACTGGCGCCGCTCGATCCTCCCGTGCCCTGCTTCATCCCGATCGTCCTCTGCACTGTGCGCAGGTGGCGGAAGCGCCAGAGCTGAAAGTTGTCCTCCAGGTCGACGAGCTCCTCGCACGCCTCGTAGATGCGCCAGTTGTCGCCCGTCGATTCGTAGATGGCCTTGAACACGGGCACCAGCTCCGGCGTGAACACGTTGGCCTTCGTCACATCGCGCGCGAGCACGGACTCGGGGATGTCGTGTCCTGCCCTGGCGAGGAACCGGAGGAACTCGTCGTACAGCGTCGGCTCACCGAGCAGCTGGCGGAGGACATCCTGCGCCGCGGGGTCGCTGTCGAATACCCCGAGCACCTTCGCATTCTTGTTGCCGAGGATGAATTCGATCGCCCGGTACTGGTGCGACTGGAATCCGGATGCATTGGCCAGGAAGTCGCGGAACTCCGCATACTCGGTCGGCGTGAGCGTTGCGAGCACCGACCACTGCTGCGTCATCGTCTCCTGGATGTGCTTGACGCGGGCGATGCGCTTCAGCGCGGTGCCGATGTCGTCGGCGGCGAGCAGCGCCCGCGCCGACCGCAGCTCGTGAAGCATCAGCTTCATCCACAGCTCGCTGGTCTGGTGCTGGATGATGAACAACATCTCGTCGTGGTGCTCCGGTACGCTGACCGGCCGCTGCAGGCGAAGCAGTTCATCGAGGGCGAGGTAGGAGCCGTACGCCATCTTGCCGGCGAGATCGGTCACGATGCCGGGGTCGAGCTGCCTGGTGTTGTCTTCGACGGTCATGCTCGCCACGGTACTCGGCATCCCCGGTTGTGCCATTCATTTACATTGCCCACAACTTAATTGGGCACAACCGTGCTAACGTGATCGTCATGACACCGCAGACGGCAATCGCACCCCTGCTGGACGAACAGATCTGCTTCGCCCTCTACAGCGCTTCGCGCGCCTTCACCAGCCGCTACCGCGAGCTGCTCGAACCGCTTGGCCTCACCTACCCGCAGTACCTGGCGATGCTCGTGCTGTGGGAGTCTGAGCCGCTCAGCGTCAGCCACCTCGGTGAGCGCCTTCAGCTCGACTCCGGAACGCTGTCCCCCCTGCTCAAGCGGCTCGAATCCGTCGGCCTCATCACCCGCACCCGGGCCACCGACGACGAGCGCTCTGTGCTCGTCGCGCTGACCCAGACCGGTGACGCGCTTCGCGCCAAAGCGGTCGACATCCCGTACCAGCTCTGCGCATCCACTGGCCTGACGCCCGCCGATCTCGGTCGCCTGCAGGCCGAGCTCTCCTCGCTCACCGCCACGATGCGGCACGCGACCTAGCCGACCGCTCGCGAGCCTGCCGGGCCGCAGGCATCCACGACTCACCCGACCGAACACATCAATCGGGTGCGCATTCAGCGCGCCCACAACCAGAAGGACAATCATGCCAACACGCACCGCACGCACCGCCTGGAACGGCTCCCTCGAGACCGGCGCAGGCCAGGTCGAACTCACGAGCTCTGGCGTCGGCACGTACGACGTCTCGTTCCCCGCTCGGGCATCCGAGACGGCGGGCGGCATCACCAGCCCCGAGGAGCTCCTCGCCGCAGCGCACTCTGCCTGCTATGCGATGCAGCTTTCCGCGCTGATCGGCGCGGCCGGCGGCACCGTGCACGCCCTCGACGTGCAGGCGGATGTCTCGCTCGGCGCCGACCCGGCTGGCGGCTTCCGACTGAGCGGCATCGTCCTGACCGTCCGCGGCGAGGTCGACGGGCTCGACAACGACGCCTTCCAGAAGGTCGCACTGGACGCCAAGGCCGGCTGCCCGCTCAGCAAGGCTCTCACCGGCGTAGAGATCACGCTCGACGCGCAACTGGAGAGCTAACCGGCCGCGGCATCGTCGTCGGGAGGGGAGAAGGTCGCGGGAAGAAGTCAGCCGTTCCAGCGGGACTTGGATGCCGAGTGGATGATCTCGAGGAGCGCCTCGCGGAACACCCCCGGATGGTGCAGGTCAGGGAACACCTCGGCCTCGAGCGACCTGCTCGCCTCCCAGGCTGCGCGGCCTTCGTCCGTGCGGGTGACGACCTGCCGTCGGCGATCCGCTGAATCGGATTGGCGCACAACAAAGCCTTCCCGCTCCAGGCGCTCGATCGTGCGTGACATGGTTTGCGTCTCGACCCTGGCGCGGTGTGCGAGTTCGGTCTGGCTGAGCGGCCCGGAATCGAGCAGGTGAAGGGCAACAAGACCGGCGTGCGTGAGCCCAAGCCGATCGAGTGCCTCGACCCAGGCGTGTTCTACCAGGCGGGCAGCTGTGGAGAGCAGTCGTCCGGTCGGCCAGTCATCCATACGGTCGGTTCCGGGAGCGTCTGTCATGGCACCATTTTCAAAAAGCAGTGGTGAACAGGGAGTCGAGCTCGGGAGGTCCTTCCAGGCAACGCTACGACAATTCGGTTCCCAGTAGGTGGGCGGCGTATGGTCGAATGATGGCAACAATCAACCTGACAGCAGACGACTTCGAGAAGACGGTGCTCGAATCCGACATCGTTCTCGTCGATTTCTGGGCCGAATGGTGTGGGCCCTGCAAGCAGTTCGGCCCCGTCTACGAAGAGGCGAGCAACCAGAACCCCGACATCACCTTCGGCAAGATCGACACCGAGGCTGAGCAGTCGCTTGCGAGCGCGGCCGGCATCACCTCTATTCCCACGCTGATGGCGTTCCGCGAAGGCGTGCTTGTTTTTGCCCAGCCAGGAGCGCTGCCTGCCCCGATGCTCGGCAAGGTCATCGGCGCGGTCCGCGATCTCGACATGGCAACCGTGCGCAAAGACATCGAAGCCCAACGCGCGACAACGGTGGAGTAGCGGGCGCGGTCGTTCCTCACTGTGCAGCGACGACCTCGAGCAACGCCGCGCCGTAGAGTTCGAGCTTTTTCTCACCGATCCCGCTGATTTCGGCCAGCTCTGTGAGTGTCTGCGGCTTGACCAGGGCGATTCCCCGCAGCGTCGCGTCTCCGAACACGATGTAGGCGGGAACAGACTGCTCGCGAGCCACCCCGGCCCGCCATTCGCGAAGCTTCTCGAACAACGGCACGGCTTCGCCGGGCAGGGATGCCGCGACAGCTGACTTCTTCGCCGCGCGTGCCTGCCGCTCCGGTTCGCGTCGCAGGTGCACCTTTCGCGAGCCATCCAGTACACCGGCGCTTGCCTCCGTGAGCACGAGCGTCCCGTAGCCGTCCGAGTGGACACCGAGGAATCCCTGCGCCAGCAACTGGCGCACGACCCCACGCCACTCCTGCTCGCTCAGTTCAGCACCGATGGCAAACGTCGAGAGCGTGTCGTGACCCTGCTGCTCGATGCGAGCGTTTCGCTTGCCGAGCAGGATGTCGATGATGTGCTGCGCCCCGAACTTCTGCCCGCGCTCGCGCTGGAGGCGCACGACCGTCGACAGCAGCTTCTGCGCCGGAATCGTGCCATCCCAGCCCTCCGGCGGATTCAGGCAGGTGTCGCAATTGCCACACGCCGTGGATGTCTCCCCGAAATACCCGAGGAGCTGCACGCGCCTGCACTGCAGCGTCTCGCAGAGCGCGAGCATGGCATCCAGGTGCTGCGAGAGTTTCATGCGGTGAGCGCGATCGCCCTCGGACTGGTCGATCATGCGACGCTGCTGCACGACATCCTGTAACCCATACGCAAGCCACGCCGTCGACGGCAGGCCGTCGCGACCGGCACGACCCGTTTCCTGGTAATAACCCTCGACGCTCTTCGGCAGGTCGAGGTGGGCGACGAAGCGCACGTCCGGCTTATCGATTCCCATGCCGAACGCAATGGTGGCGACCATCACCACGCCGTCTTCCCGCAGGAATCGCGCCTGGTTGCGCTGGCGAATCGAGGCATCGAGACCCGCGTGGTACGGCAGCGCAGTGAGCCCGTGCTCGACGAGGAACTCTGCCGTCTTCTCGACGGATGCGCGGCTGAGGCAGTAGACGATTCCGGCGTCGTCGGGATGCTCGCTGCGGATGAGTGTGAGCAGTTGCTGAAGCGGCTGGTTCTTCGGCTCGATGCGGTACTGGATATTCGGCCGGTCGAAGCTCGACACGAACTGCGCAGAGCCGCCGAGGTCGAGCCTTCGCACGATCTCCTGGTGCGTCTGCTCTGTAGCGGTCGCGGTGAGCGCGATCCGGGGAACCGCCGGCCAGCGCTCGTGCAGCATCGAGAGCTGCAGGTAGTCGGGGCGAAAATCGTGACCCCACTGCGACACACAGTGCGCCTCGTCGATGGCGAACAGGGCGATATTGCCACGGTCGAGCAGCGCGGATGTCGACTCCATGCGCAGTCGCTCCGGCGCGAGATACAGCAGGTCGAGCGCGCCTGCGACAAACGCGGCCTCGACGCGCTGGCGCTCGGCGGCATCCTGCGTCGAATTCAGGAACGCGGCACGCACGCCGACCGCAGACAGGGCATCAACCTGGTCTTGCATGAGCGCGATGAGCGGCGAGATCACGACCCCGGTGCCCGGCCGCACCAGTGCCGGGATCTGGTAACACAGCGACTTGCCGCCGCCGGTGGGCATCAGCACGAGCGCGTCGCCTCCGCGCACGACCTGGTGGATGATCTCGGACTGTTGGCCACGGAACGAGTCGTACCCGAAGACGCGATGAAGGATCTCGAGGGCGTCTGGCTCGGTGCGGGGGTTTTCGATGATTGTCATGGCGTCACAGCACCCTAACTCCGGGTGCCGACTTCATCACCACATCGGCAGACAGCAGAGTCATAGACTCCATGCCCGCCTGGGCGACCAGTATGCGATCGAATGGATCCTTGTGCTCCCAATCGAGCGAGCCCGCCGCCGCCGCGTGATCGAGTTCGATGGCCAACTCAGTGAACTCGAACTCCAGCGCCCTGGCTACAACGTCGTACTCGAATTGCAATTTGCCGATGCGCTTCTTCGTTTCGATCTCCCACGCTGTAACGGCGCTGACGAATACTTCATTCTCTGCATCGAGGATCATCTCCACCCAGCCCGAAGCGACTCGCGAGTCGGCCTCGACCCACCACATGAACACGTGAGTGTCGAGCAGGATCCGACTCACTCGCGCGTTCCGAACATGCGCTCGATGTCCTCATCCTGCGCGAACCAGTCGATCGCTTCAAGGGCCGCGCGCTGCTCGGCGGTAGCGGAGAACGGAAATGACCCGGGCAGCGGCCGCCGCTTCGGCGGATCGACCGCAACCAGTTTGAAACGAGGCTTGCCGTGCTTGGTCACAATGATCTCTTCACCGGCCGCCGCGCGCTCGCCGAGTTCGGAGAGGTGGGTCTTCGCGTCGTAGAGAGACACGGATGCCGTGTGCGAGGTTGCGGGACTCATCCACCAAGTCTCGCAGGATTTGGTCAAATCGACCAGAAGTTATCCACAGGCTTCGTGACTATGCCGCGCGATCGTAGGCCTCGCGCAGCCAGCCCTTTAGCTCGTCGTCGATCTCGGCCCCGTCGAACAGCCGCACCCGGTGGGTCACCATCGTGTTCCAGGTACCGGATGCCGCTAGTCGCTCGGTCGGCGGCGTTCCTTTGAGCTTCAACCCGACATCCATTCGCGTCGCGGTCGTTGCGACGATCGCGAACTTGCCCGCGCCACGGAGAATGCTGATGTAGGTGTCCGTTGCCTGCACCGTGACATCTCCGCCGAAGTGCATGACCGTCGCCATGAGCTCGTCGTATGCGAGCTGCCAGACCGCCTTCGCACCCGCGAACTGCTTCTCGATTTTTGCCTCGTTCGAGGCCGCCGGCGCGACCTCATCACGAAACACGCTGACCAGCGCCATGGAGTGACCCGGACCGAGACCGTAGTCGTCCTTCAGCCAGGCCTGCACCGGGCCGGCCTTCTGGCCGTCGACGAGGAATCCCTTCGCCCGTGCGAGCTCGATGAACTCCGCCGGACCGAGCCCCGTCTTCGCCATGATCGTGTCGAGGTACGCCTGGAACGTCATGCCACGAGGCTACCGAGGAGCAGCGGTTGCGGCTAGCGCTTCTGCTTCTTCTCCATCGTCGGCGCCGTGCCGGCCTCGCGCTGTGCCCGGTAGTACTCCCGCGCCTCGTTCTGCCGCTCGGCCTCGACGCCTGTCGCGATCGTCGACCGCAGGTGTTCAGGCTCGTAACCGAACGCATCCACCAGGTCCTGGGCATGCGGGCGAAGCCGCGTCAGCAGGCGATCGATGTACGCGCTGACGGCCTGCGCCCGCTGGGGCGACAGGCGCCCCGTCATGAGGTACCAGGCGAGGTGCTTCTCGATCAGCCCAAGGCCGAACGCGTCACGCAGCCAGGTGAGAACCTGCTTCGTCCCCGCGTCCTCGATCTTGTCGAGCGCCCGGGTGAAGGCCTCCCACTGGAGCAGCTCCGCGTGCGCGCGAGCGGCTTCGATGAGCTCGTTCTGCTGCGAGTTGAATAGTGCCGCGGCGGCCGCCTTGGACAGCCGGGATGCCGGACGCAGCTTGGTCGCGATTGCCGCGATCATCGTCTCGACGCGGTCGGTGAGCAGCTCGCGCTGGGTGTTCGTGTCGCGCAGGTTTGCGACGCTGCGACCGGTCGACCCGAAGTCGGCAACCGTCTGTCCGAGGCGGCGCAGCCCGAAGCCGTGGTACGCGCGGTTCGCGGTGGTCTCGACCACGTAGCGGGCGAGAGCACCGGCATCCGCGTTCTTGAACCTGGCGCTGTAGTCGGTGAGGAGGCGCTTCGCGACGAGCTGCAGCAGCACGTTGTTATCACCCTCGAATGTCACGTAGATATCGAGGTCGGCACGCAGCCCGGTCAGGCGGTTTTCGGCGATGAACCCGGATCCGCCGCAGGCCTCGCGGGCTTCCTGCAGGATGTCGAGGGCAGCCCAGGTGGACAGCGGCTTCAGGGATGCCGCGAGAGTCTCGAGATCCTGCCTGTCGGCATCCGTGTCTGCGGCGCCGCTGAACACCGAGTCGAACTTCACGAGGAATTCGTCGTGCGCGAAGTTCATCGCGTAGGTCGTCGCGAGGCGCGGCAGGAGCCTGCGCTGGTGGCGCTGGTAATCGAGGATGACCTCTTCATCGGTCTCGCTCGCGGCCGTGAACTGGCGACGCTGGTTGCCGTAGGTGATGGCGATCTTGAGTGCCATCGCCGACACCGCTGCCGCCGAGCCGTCGAGCGAGACACGACCCTGCACGAGCGTTCCGAGCATGGTGAAGAAGCGGCGTCCGGGGCTGTCGATCGGGGAGGTGTACGAGCCGTCTGCTGCGACATCCCCGTACTTGTTGAGCAGGTTGGTGCGGGGGACACGCACGCCGGTGAAGTGCAGGCGGCCGTTGTCGATGCCGTTCAGCCCACCCTTCAGTCCGTCGTCCTCACCGCCGATGCCAGGCAGGAATTCTCCGTTGTCATCGCGGATCGGAACGTAGAAGCAGTGCACGCCGTGATTCACGCCGTTGGTGATCAGCTGCGCGAAGACCGTTGCCGCTTTGCCGTGGAGGCCAGCGTTGCCGAGGTATTCCTTCCACGCTCCGCGGAACGGGGTGTCGATGACGAACTCTTCGGTCTCGACGTCGTAGGTCGCCGTGGTGGCGACGGATGCGACATCCGATCCGTGGCCGGTCTCGGTCATCGCGAACGCGCCAGGGACCTTCAGGCTCATGATGTCCGGGAGGAACTTGTCGTGGTGATGCTCGGTTCCGAGCTGCAGGACGGCGCTCGCGAACAGTCCCCACTGCACGCCAGCCTTGATCTGCAGCGATGGGTCGGCGGTGACCAGCTCCTCGAAGCCGGTGATGTTGCCGCCGTTGTCTTCGAGGCCGCCGAGGTGTTTCGGGAACGCGCGGTGTACAGCGCCCTTCTCGACCAGCAGGTGCAGCTGCGTGAGGGTGCGCTCGCGCTGCTCGGCGAGGCTCTGCCCTGGCAGGTTGTGGAGTGCCGGATCTTTCGACAGCTCGCGAGCCTGGCGACGGACATCCGCCCACGTGCCCATCAGCTGGTTGTTGAGGCTCTGGATATCGACGGATGCCGCCCCGCTCGTGGCGTCGAGCTGGGCGTCGACTGCCGCGTCGACGCTCGTGACCTTGCGCTCTTTCGTCGTGCGGTCTTTCGTCGTGCGGTCTTTCGTGCGCGGCGCTGTGTCGACCATGGGTGCTCCCTACCGTAAATCTCGTCATTCAACGGTAGGCATCCTCTCGTTCAGACGGCAATTGTCAGTATGGATGCGACAAAAGCGCGCGAAACCGAGCCGCCGCTCGCTGTGCGGATCGGCAATCCGCGGTCCCCCCGGCGCTTCCCAGCCCCTCGCCCTCGCCCTCTGCCGCAAAGTCGGTAATCCTGCCAACGCGCCGCGGAGCTACCCCCAACTCGCGGCGTGTTGGCAGGATTACCGACTTTGCGACAGAGGAACGGACCGGCGAGCGACCCACCCGCCGCGCAGGATGGCGTAGAGTTAGTTGACGTTAGTTAAGTAATTCGACGTCAGGACAGCAATGGAACGCGCCAGGTTCTCGCGCAGGGACAGCCCCCGCTACCGCTGGGTGGCACTCAGCAACACCACCCTCGGCATGCTCATGGCGACGATCAACTCGTCGATCGTCATCATCTCGCTCCCCGCGATCTTCAAGGGCATCAAGCTGAACCCGCTCGAGGCGGGCAACGTCAGCTACCTGCTCTGGATGCTCATGGGCTACCTGCTCGTGACCGCCGTGCTGGTCGTGACATTCGGCCGCCTCGGCGACATCTACGGTCGGGTGAAGATCTACAACCTCGGCTTCGTGGTCTTCTCCCTCGCATCCATCGCGCTCGCGCTCGACCCGTTCACGGCATCCGGCGGCGCGCTCTGGCTGATCCTCTGGCGGTTGGGCCAGGGGGTCGGCGGGGCGATGCTGGTCGCCAACTCGACCGCGATTCTGACGGATGCGTTCCCGGCCAACAAGCGGGGGCTCGGCATCGGGATCAACCAGGTCGCAGCCATCGCGGGCAGCTTCATCGGGCTCATCGTCGGCGGCCTCCTGGCCACGATCGACTGGCGCGCTGTCTTCTTCGTGAGCGTGCCGATCGGCATCGTCGGCACCATCTGGAGCTACACCTCACTTCACGAGACTGCGAGCAAGCAAGCCGCGAAAATGGACTGGCCCGGCAACATCACCTTCGCCGTCGGCCTGACCGCGATCCTCGGCGGCATCACCTACGGCATCCAGCCATACGGCGGACAAAACGAAGGATGGACGAACCCGTGGGTGCTCGGAAGCATCATCGCGGGCATCCTGCTGCTGATCTCCTTCGTTTTAATCGAGCGACGGGTGGCGCAGCCGATGTTCGCCATCGAGCTGTTCAAGATCAGGGCGTTTTCGGCGGGCAACCTGGCCGGGCTGCTCGCGTCGATCGGGCGCGGCGGACTGCAGTTCATGCTGATCATCTGGCTGCAGGGGATCTGGCTGCCGCTGCACGGGTTCAGCTACGAAAGCACGCCGCTGTGGGCCGGGATCTACCTGATTCCGCTGACGCTCGGGTTCCTCGTGGCCGGCCCCATCTCCGGCGCGCTGTCCGACCGATTCGGCGCCCGCGTGTTCTCGACGGGGGGACTGCTGCTCGTCGCTGCGACCTTCGTCGCCCTTGTGCTGATCCCCGTCGACTTCCAGTACTGGCAGTTCGCGCTCATCACTGGCCTCAGCGGCATCGGCTCGGGTCTGTTTGGCGCTCCGAACCGCACCGCGATCATGAATAGCGTGCCCGCGCGCTACCGCGGGGCGGCATCGGGGATGGCCGGAACCGTCATGAATTCCGGTACGTCGTTCTCCATCGGCATCTTCTTCTCGCTCATGATCGCAGGTCTGTCGACGACACTGCCTGCCGCACTGAAGACGGGACTCACGTCGCACGGGGTCTCGACACAGGTGGCAACCCAGCTCGCGAACACCCCTCCGGTCAGCAGCCTGTTTGCGGCCTTCCTCGGGTACAACCCCATCCAGAGTCTTCTCGGCCCGAGCGGCACGCTCAGCACTCTGACCCACTCGCAGGTCGCCGCCCTCACCGGCAAGGAGTTCTTCCCGGGCCTGATCTCGGCTCCGTTCCACACGGGTCTGATCGTGGTGTTCACGGCGGCCGCGATCATGTCGGTCATCGGGGCGCTCGCGTCGTTCTTCCGCGGGAAGAAGTTCGTGCACGTCGAAACCAGCCCGATCGACACCCCAGACCGGAGGGCAGCCTCCACAGCCGGGGTATAGTTAACTCACATCAACTAACAACGCCTGGCGCTCGACGATGACGCCTCACCCGTCCTGGAGGACTCATTCGTGGCTGAAAAAGCTGCCCGTTCCGGCATGTTCCACAAAGACCACCCGCGCTACAAGTGGATTGCGCTCAGTAACACCACCCTCGGCATCCTGATGGCGACCATCAACGGGTCCATCGTGCTGATCTCGCTGCCCTCCATCTTCAAGGGCATCAAGATCAACCCGCTCGACCCGGCGAACACCAGCTACCTGCTCTGGATGCTGATGGGCTACATCCTCGTCACCGCGGTCCTCGTCGTCAGCTTCGGCAGACTCGGCGACATCTATGGCCGCGTGCGCATCTACAACCTCGGCTTCGTCATCTTCACGCTCGCGGCGATCGCGCTCGTCTTCGACCCGTTCTCGGGCGGCAACGGTGCCCTCTGGCTCATCGTCTGGCGGGTCGTGCAGGCGGTCGGTGGTTCGATGCTGTTCGCCAACTCGACTGCGATCCTCACCGACGCGTTCCCCGTCAACCGCCGTGGCTTCGCCCTCGGCCTCAACCAGGTCGCCGCGATCGCTGGCACGTTCCTCGGTCTCATCGTCGGCGGCGTACTCGCCTCCGTCGACTGGCACCTGGTCTTCATCGTGAGCGTGCCGTTCGGCATCCTCGGCACCATCTGGTCGTACAAGTCGCTGCACGAGGTCGGTGCGCGCGACCCGAACGGCAAGGTGGATATCCCCGGCAACATCCTGTTCGGCGTCGGTCTTACTGCGCTGCTGGCCGGGATCACGTACGGAATTCAGCCATACGGAACGAGTTCGACCGGATGGGGCAACCCGTGGGTGCTCTCCGGCATCATCGGCGGCATCGTGCTCCTCATTGCCTTCGTCTACCTCGAGACGAAGGTGAAGCAGCCCATGTTCAACATGAAGCTGTTCCGCATCCGCGCATTCGCGTGGGGTAACCTCGCCGGACTCCTCGCCTCCATCGGGCGCGGTGGGCTGCAGTTCATGCTCATCATCTGGCTCCAGGGAATCTGGTTGCCGCTGCATGGCTACTCCTACGAGAGCACGCCGTTCTGGGCGGGCATCTACCTGCTTCCGCTAACCGTCGGGTTCCTGGTCTCCGGCCCGCTGTCGGGCACGCTTTCAGACCGGTTCGGCGCGCGTACCTTCGCGACTGCCGGGCTCATCGTCGTCGGCATCACATTCATCGCGCTGCTGCTCATCCCGGTCAACTTCAATTACTGGGTGTTTGGCCTCCTCACCTTCCTGAACGGCATCGGCTCCGGCATGTTCGCTGCCCCGAACCGCACGGCCATCATGAACAGCGTGCCCGCGAGCGCCAGAGGGGCGGCATCCGGCATGACCGGAACGTTCCAGAATGCCGGTAACTCGCTGTCGATCGGCGTGTTCTTCTCCCTGATGATCGCGGGGCTTGCCACGACGCTTCCGCAGGCGCTGTCTGCCGGACTGAAGCTGCACCATGCCAGCACTCACGTGATCCAGGCGGCGGCAGCCATTCCTCCGGTCGGCAACCTGTTCGCCGCGTTCCTCGGCTACAACCCGATCAAGAGCCTGCTGGCTGGCGTTCCGGGTGGCACAACGGGAATTCCCGCCCACGACCTCGCGGTCCTCACGGGCAAGTCGTTCTTCCCCCAGCTGATCTCCGACCCGTTCCACTCCGGGCTCGTGATTGTGTTCGTTACTGCGGCCATCCTCTCGGTCGTCGGCGCTCTGGCGTCTCTCGCGATGGGCGGCAAGTACGTGCACGCAGACACCGTTCCGCTGAAGACGGTCGAGGTCGGAGAGCCCGTCAAAGAGTTGAGCGACGTCTAACCACGGCGCGACGGATACCTCGATCCCGCACAAAGCGCTCCGGCGCGTATAGCCTGCTCTGAACGCACCCGTGTTACGTAAGGAGCCCGTCATGACTGATCCCGCGCCCAACTCCGCGGCATGGCGTCTCGCGTTCATCGTCGGTCGCATGAATCGCAGGCTGGCGAATGCCACCGGCGGCCTCAGCCACGGCCTGCTCTCAGCGCTCGCGACGGTCGCCAAGCACGGCAGTGTTCGTCTCGTTGAACTCGGTCAGATCGAGATGGTGTCAGCCCCGAGCGTCACTCGCGTCGTCGCCGAGCTGGAGTACCGCAAGCTGGTCGTGCGCACCGTCGACGAGGATGACCGCAGGGCCTTCCGCATCGAGGTTACGCCGGCAGGAGCGGACGCGGTCATGCGCGCCCGCGCCGCTCGCAGCGAGGTCGTCGCGGACCTTCTCGCAGGGCTCAGCCCGGACGAAGCCGCGACCATCGAGGCCGCACTTCCCGCCCTCGAGAAGGTCATCGGCCTCACTTAGGTGGCTACTCTGCCGGTGCTCCGGCCGACCCGGCATCCTTCATCAGGTGAGCATGCAACTCGGCAGTCAGCCGGTGGATCTCCTTCGTGAGTTCGGTGTTGGTCGCAAGCTCCTTCTCCTGCGAGTCGAAGTCGTGGTCGGCTTTCGCCTGGGCGAATCCGGCCTGTCGATTCTGGCCGATCATGACGAAGGTCGACAGGAAGATCGCCTCGAGCGACACCACGAGGGTCAGCGACGGCCACGGGAACGGCTCGAAGAAGATCATCCAGACCGCGAAGATCACGATGTGCACGTAGACGAAATTCATCGATCCGGCGAACGCCGTGATCGCATCCGCCACTCGCAACTGCCCGCTGGCAGCGCGCTTCTCCGCCTCGGCGATCACGACGGGGTGATGCAGTTCCTTCGACTTCAGGATGCGCGACGGGCGGATGAGGCGTGGCTTCTGCTCTGTGGATGACATGGTTCTCCTTGGGTCTCACCACAAGGATGTAGCGGCCGTGCTTCGACAGGCGGCATTGACTGCCTGCTAATCGGCAATGAGTCGCTTACCGAGGACCTTTGTCGACTCGACCGCGTACCCAAGGTGCTCGTACAGGTCGATGACGGCCGTGTTGTCGCTGCGCACCATCAGCATGATCTTCGGGCACCCTCGCTCGATCAGAAGCTGCTCCGCCTCCGCCATGAGGGCACGCGCGATCCCGCGGCCGCGTCGCTCGGCGTCTACGGCGAGGTAGTAGACCCAACCACGATGGCCGTCGTAGCCGATCATGGCAGTGCCGGCGACATCCTCGTCTTCCTCCCAGACCAGGAAGAGCTCCGGTTGCGTGCTGAGCTTGCGTTCGATGTCAGTGCGGGGGTCATTCCAGGGTCGGGTGAGGCCGGCGGCGCTCCAGAGCTCGACGACTCGCTCAGTGTCAGCACGCTCGAACGCGCGGATCACGCCGGGCGCCTGAACACGAGCGTGCCGACGACGAAGAGCTGTCGCAGCTCGTCGTCGCTCGTGAGAGTCTCGACGCGAAGGCTCGCCATGCCTCGGTCAGGCCGTGAACGGGATGGCGTCACCGATTCGACGGTGACGCGCACGTGCAGGCGCTCGCCCGGTCGCGTCGGTGCCGGCCACGACAGGGTGCCACCGGCGCCGATCGTGCCGCCGGCCAGTCTCGGGCCACCGGTCACCAGCATCCTCATCGTCAGGGCGGCCGTGTGCCAGCCGCTCGCGGCCAACCCTCCGAAGAAGCTGTCTTTCGCCGCCTCCGCATCGAGGTGGAACGGCTGGGGATCGTACTTCGACGCGAACTCGACGATCTCGGCCGCGGTGATCGTGATCTCGTCTGAGACGAACACCATCCCCGGCGTCACGTCGTCGAGGTAGAGCGTCTCGCGTTCGGTCATCCCCACATCCTGTCACCCGTCCACGCGGCGCGCGCACATCACTGAGTTGCCCCAAACGGCTGCTCAGCCGCGGCGAGAAGCGCCAGTTGGGGAAACCCAGCACCGCGGTGACACCGCGAAACGGCGCCCGCCCCGAGGGGTGAGCGCCGTTTCGCGTTGTGTCTGGCGGTGCCTAGAGGGCGGCGAGGTCGCTGATGACCTGGTCCCCAGGCGCCGCGAAGTCGACAGACGCCCTGATCTCTGCCCGGTCGAGCAGCTCGTCCATACGGCGACGACGCGCCTTCGGGATGAGCGTGACGACGGTGCCCTTCTTGCCAGCGCGGCCGGTGCGGCCGGAGCGGTGCAGGTACGTCTTGTACTCCTCGGGGGCATCCGCCTGGATGACCAGCGAGATGTCATCGACGTGGATGCCGCGAGCAGCGACATCCGTGGCAACCAGCACGTTGACCCGACCGCTCGTGAGCAGCTGCAGGTTGCGCGTGCGGCGCGACTGGTTGAGGTCGCCGTGCAGGCTGGTGGCGGGGATGCCTGCGTCGTCGAGCAGGTCAGCCAGCTCTTCTGCGAAGGCCCGAGTGCGCGTGAAGACGAGCGTCTTGCCATCGCCTGCAGCAAGCTGCTCGATGATCTGGCGCTTATCGCGCTGTTCGATCAGGAGCACGCGGTGGTCGATGGTCGAAGAGGCCTGGTCTTCACCGGCAACCTCGTGCACGCTCGGGTTCGTGAGGAACTCGTCGACGAGCGTCGCAACGCCCTTGTCGAGTGTCGCGGAGAACAGGAGGCGCTGGCCGCCGGGCTTCGTCTGGTTCAGGATGCGCTGCACCGGCTCGAGGAACCCGAGGTCGCACATGTGGTCGGCCTCGTCGAGCACCGTGATGGAGATCTCAGAGAGGTCGAGCTTGCCCTGCTCAATGAGGTCCTCGATTCGCCCAGGCGTGCCGACAATGATGTCGACGCCGCGCTGGAGGGCGCTCACCTGGCGGTACTGCGGAACTCCGCCGTAGATCTGGGTGGTGAAGAGTCCGACGCTCCGCGCGATGGGCTGGACGGTGCGGTCGATCTGCAGCGCCAGCTCGCGAGTCGGAGCAAGGATGAGCGCGCGCGGCTTGCGGGCCATCTGGCGGTTCTTGCCGCCGTTGTTCTCCATCAGGCGCTCGACCAGCGGTGCGCCGAATGCGATCGTCTTGCCGGAGCCCGTCTTGCCGCGACCGAGAACGTCACGGCCGGCGAGGACATCCGGGATGGTCGCTGCCTGGATCGGGAACGGCGACGCAGCACCGAGCTCAGCCAGCTGGCGAACGATGTTGCTGCCGAGACCGAGGTCGCCGAACGTCACACCCTCGACATCCTTGGCCTGGATCGCGTCGGCCTAGAGGCGCTCGAGCACGACGTCGTCCTGCTGGGTGAACGTCTTCTGTTCGCGCGTCGGGTAGAAGGATGAGTCGCGGCGCTCCGGGCGGTCGTCGTGGTCGCGACGGGGTGCGCGGTCTGCGTTGTCGCGACGCGGGCGGTCGTTGTATGCCGGGCGGTCGCCGTAGGAGGGGCGCTCGGTGCGAGCCGGGCGGTCGCCGTAGGAGGGGCGCTCGGTGCGCGGTGCGCGGTCTTCCCACGGCTTGCGGGCCGGACGGTCGCCGTATGACGGACGCTCGGTGCGGTCGGAGCGCTCTGGGCGGTCGTTGTTGTACGCGGGACGCTCGGTGCGAGCCGGGCGATCGCCGTAAGACGGACGCTCAGTGCGCGGGGCGCGGTCTTCCCACGGCTTACGGGCCGGGCGATCGCCATAAGACGGACGCTCGGTGCGCTCAGCACGGTCGTTGTTGTACGCAGGGCGGTCGTTGCGGGCTGCGCGGTCGCCGTATGCGGGGCGCTCAGTGCGAGCCGGACGGTCGCCGTAAGCGGGACGCTCCGTGCGGGCGGCGCGGTCGCCATATGCGGGACGCTCAGTCCGAGCCGGACGGTCGCCGTACGAAGGGCGCTCGCCACGCGAGTCGCGGTCGCGGTCGCGGTCGCCGTACGACGGACGCGTGTCGCGGTCGTTGCGGTCGCCACGCGGTGCGCGGTCGCCGTAGGCGGGGCGCTCGCCCCGCGGCTGGTAGCCGGGCTTGTCGCGCGGGGTCCAGTTGGGGCGGCGGTCGGTCGACTCGATGCGCGCACCTTCGCTGTCGCGGCCGCGGAACGGCTTACGGTCGCCGGTCGGTGCGCCCCCCGTGGTGCGGCGGGCGCGGTCATCCGCGGTCCAGCGCTTCTTGGGTGCGCCGGAGTCGCCCTCTGCGGGGCGGTGGCCGCGATGGCCGACAGCTTTGCTGCCTGGCTTTCGGGCCGGTGTCGATGAGGATGCTCCATAGGGAGACTTTTTGAACGGAGGCATGGTTCTTTCTTCTACATAAACGAGCATGGCGCACGCTGGCGCGAGGCGGTTCATGCGCCCAATAACGCGCACGCCCACTAGAACCCGGGCGATCTTTGACCGGGGCCGTCACATACATTCGTGTGATTTTCACCAGCGTTTTCGCTGGTAATCCGGCCCGCAAGACTGACGAACACACCCGATGCTGGACCCGTTTTGGATAGAAACGAAAGCCGCGTTTGTGAAGAAAAACACGCGTGAATCATTCACGCTGTCTTGAGCCGACCTGCCTACATTACAGGATTCTTCAGCGGGGCGCACTAACCTAGCGGGCATCATGCGCGTCATTCCGTCGATCCCAGCCCGGTTGCTGGCGATCGCGGTTGCCGCAGCCGTCGCCGCGCTCGTGTTGACCGGATGCTCGCCGACGGGCTCCGAGTCGACGCGAATCACCCCGAAACACCAGGTCCTGTACAAGGCCTTCCAGACCTATCCCGACATCCCTGTCGTTCCGAATCTGCGCTACACAACCGTCGGCGGTACCGCTCTCAGGCTGGATGTCTGCCTCCCGGATGTCGCCAAGGGCACGACCATCGCGCCCCGCCCCGCCATCCTTTCGATCCACGGCGGCAGCTGGGCTCACGGAGACAAGGCGAATGTCGACTGGCGCAGCGTCTGCCAGTGGCTGGCCTCGACCGGCTATGTCGCGGCATCCGTCGACTACTCGCTCGCGCCTGGAGCGCGGTATCCCGTTGCGATCCACGAACTGGAGAAGGCCGTCGAGTGGCTGCGCGCCCCCGCTCAGGCGAAACGTTTTTCGATCGATCCCACCCTTATCGGCGTGTTCGGCGGCTCGGCTGGGGGTAATCTCGCGGCTTTGCTCGGCACGACGGGAACGGGTTCCCTCGACTCCGGGCATCGCGTCGCCGCGGTCGCAGAACTCAGCGGGCCGACCAATCTCACCGCCACCGGCGAAGAGAAGCCAGAGCTCATCCCGTACCAGCTCTCCTACCTCGGCTGCTCGAACCTCGCCAGCTGCCCATCGGCCCGCGGCGCATCCCCGCTCTTCCATGTCGACTCGAGCGACCCGCCCTTCTTCGTCGGGCACTCGACGGCCGAGCGTATCCCGCTGTCGCAGTCCGCGCTGTTCGTCGCCAAGATGCGCTCGCGCGGAATCGATGTGACGTTCGTCACCGTCAAGGGCCAGCTGCACTCCATTGCGATGCTCGACAAAGCGATGCGCACCCGGATCGCGGCGTTCTTCCACGCCAAACTCGTGCACACCCTCATCGGTACGGTGAAATAGTCGGATGACCTCCGTCGCCATCGAGCCCCCGCGCCAGCCGGAGGTGCTCGGCCTGCTTCGCGAGAGCGACCTCTTCCACCTCGAGCTGTACCCGCCCGAGAGCTGCCACCTGTTGGATGTCGCGGAGCTCGAGCATCCGGGCGTTACCTTCTTCGTGGGCCGCGGCGATGGCGTCGCGCTCGGAACGGCCGCCGTCCTCGACCGCGGCGACGGCACCGGCGAGATCAAGAGGATGTTCGTCTCGGCGGACGCACGCGGCCGCGGGCTCGCACGCAGCCTTCTCGCTGCTGTCGAGGCCAGGGCCAGCGAGCTCGGAATCCACACGCTGCAGCTCGAGACCGGTCCGCTGCAGCACGCAGCCATCGCGTTGTACCAGCGCAGCGGCTACGCGATCATCCCGAACTTCGGGCCATACGCTGGCGATCCGCACAGCATCTGCATGGAGAAGGCGCTCCCCATCCCGTTGGTCGAGTAGCGGCGCTCCCCATCCCGTCGGTCGAGTAGCGGCGCGACGCAGGAGCCCGCGTTATCGAGACCAATCCACGACGTACCGTGGTCTCGATAACCCCGACTTCGCGCAGCTACTCGACCCGCGAAGTAGCCCGCTACGCCTGGGCGCGGTGCTGAACCGCGCCATGCTGCACGGCCTTACGTGCACGCTTGTCTGCCCGCCGTTCCTTCGCGCCCTCGACGAGGTAGTACAGCGCGGGCAACACGATGAGCGTGAGGATGGTCGACGAGACGAGGCCCCCGATCACCACGATTGCGAGCGGTTGGGAGATGAACCCGCCGCCGCCCGTCAGGCCGATGCCCATGGGCAGCAGAGCGAAGATCGTGGCGAGCGCCGTCATGAGAATCGGCCGCAGACGACGCGACCCACCGTGGGCGATCGCCTCGCTGATGCGGTAGTCGCGCCTCCGGTACTGGTTGACCAGGTCGATGAGCACGATCGCGTTCGTCACGACGATACCGATCAGCATCAGCAGGCCGATCAGCGACGCGACACCGAGCGGGATGCCCGAGATCACCTGCAGAGCGATCGCGCCGGTGGCCGCGAACGGCACCGAGACGAGCAGCAGCAGCGGCTGCCGCAGCGACCGGAACGTCGCCACCATGACGATGTAGACGATCAGGATGGCAGCGAGCAGCGCGAGTCCGAGCTGGGAGAACGCATCCGACTGGCTCGACGAGACGCCACCGATCTTTGCGGTCGCACCGGCCGGCAGATCGACCTCGTCGAGCGCCTTGGTCACATCGGCGTTCGCGGTGCCGAGGTTGTCGGTTCCGGGGGTTGCGTTGACGGTCGCCGTGCGCAGGCCGCGCTCGGTGGTCACGGTCGACGGACCGTTCGTCTCCGCAACGCTCGCCAGCGTGTCGAGTCGTACGGGTCCGGCGAGCGTCGGAATCTCCAGCGCCGACAGCGCCGCCACCGTGGTCGGCGGGTTCTCGCTCTGGAGGTAGATCTTCAGCGTCGTGTTGTCGATCGCGATGGTTCCGACGGTCGACGGCTGCACCGCCTGCGAGACGAGTCCGCCGACGGCCACCTCGCTGAGGCCGGCCTGCGCCGCTTTGGCACGGTCGACGTTCACGGCGACGAACGGCAGGGATGCGCTGAGGTTGTCG
>DASYEE010000082.1:0-37782 GCA_036499165.1 Galbitalea sp.
CCCACAGGAGGCCCGGAATCCCCGAACCGCGGCGGTCCGGGTGCGACTTAGCCAACGACCGTGAATCCCGCCCGCTTGAGAATCTCGGCGCCCGCGGGACTCAGGATGTACTTCTCGAACGCTGAGGCCAGCTTCGGGTTCTTCGAGCTCGAGATCGGCGCGATCAGGTAGTTGTTGATCGCCTTCTGCGCCTCGGGGAACTCGATGCCCTCGACCTTCGATCCGGCCGCGAGCACGTCGGTGTGGTAGACCAGCGCGGCATCCACTTCACCGAGCGAGACCTGGGTGAGGGCAGTTTTCACGTCCGGTTCCAGCGTGTCCGGCTTGTCCTTGATTCCGGTCAGGCTGAAGATGGTCACCGCCGCGGCCCCGCAGGGAACCTCGGGGGCACAGATCGCGATCTTCTTCGAAGCGTCGGCGAAGTCTGCGAGGCCGGTGATCTTGCCCGGGTTGCCGGCCGGTACCGCGATCTCGAGGGTGTTGCTGACGAACGTCGTCGGCGTCCCCTTCGCGAGGTTCGCGTCGGTCACTGTCGTCATCGTCGCCGGGCTTGCCGAGGCGAACAGGTCGACGGGAGCACCGGAGGTTATCGATGTCGCGAGCGCCGAGCTGGCTCCGTAGTTGAACGTGATCGTCGTGCCGGGGTGCGCCTTCGTGAAGCCTGTCGCGATCTGGTCGAAGATCCCCGTCAGCGAGGATGCCGCATCCACGACGATCGCGCCGGAGAGCGCGGCGCTCGACTTCGCTGGCGTCGGGGTGGACGACGAACACCCGCCGAGCAGGAGCGCTGCGGTCGCGGCAACAGCGGTGATGGCGATGAGCGTTTTCATGGTGCCTCTCAGGGAAGGGAGATCGAGACGGATGTCGCCTTGACCGTTGCCGCTGCAACCGTGCCGACCTCGAGGCCGAGGTCGTCGACGGCCTCTCGGCTGATCAGGGAGACGATGCGAAAGGGTCCGGCCTGGAGTTCGACCTGGGCCATGACCGTGTCTTTCGTGACCTTGGTGACGATGCCGGTGATGCGATTGCGCGCGGAGGTGCGGGGGGAAGCGCCCGCTTGCGAGTCGGCCGCGAGGGCCTGCAGAAGAAATGCGAGCTCGACGCCGTCGACGGTTTGCGGTCCGTTCTCCGGCTTCAGGATGGTGAGCCTCCCGGCTTCGGCCCAACGCCTGATGGTGTCATCGCTCACGCCGGCAAGGGCGGCAGCTTCACTCACTCGCACAACGGTCATCCTGCGACTGTAGGCGCACTTGCCGCAAAATCGGTAGCGTCAGGGTGATTTTGCCGCAGATGCGCTAAGTGGGTGTGCAAGCTCCCGCAGCGCTCGACGGTGCCAGCCGGGGCCCGACCGCACAATGCTGACGATGATGATGACGATGAGCGCGATGACTTCTGCGGAGCGCAGAACCGAAACGTGCGGGTCGAGGCCCCGCGCCGTCAGCGCAAGCGGCACGACCAGCCACTCCCAGCGACCGCTCATGGCGATCATTGGCACGAGCAGTAGCGCGTACCAGGGGTAGCGCGGTGAGACGACGAGGAGCGTCACCCCGATCATCACCACCTGGCCGAGCCAGGGGTTCACGGGGTCGGTCTTTCGCCACACCAGCACGGCGACGATGAGCAGGATCACGAGCGCGACAACGATCGCGGCCTTGCCCGCGGCGATCGGCGTGATCAGGGCGAAGCGCGATCCGTCGTCGAAGCCCTCCTCGCCAAGGTAACGGGGAAGGTACCCGAGCACGCGCGGACCGCTCGCGACGAGGTACGGGACGTACAGCACGAGGAACGCCCCGACCGAGGCGAGAACGATCTTCCACGGCTGGCGGCGAAGGAGCGCCGGTGCGCCGATCACGGGAATGAGCTTGGCCGCAATGGCTGCACCGAGCGCCAGGCCACCCCGCCACGGCTTACCGCTCGACACGAGCAGGGTCGCCGCAAGCAGTAGCAACGCGCCGAGCGTGTCGACGTGCGAGTTGGTGATCGCCTCCGTCGCGACGAGCGGACACCACCCCCAGAGCGCCGCCCAGCGCGGGTCCAGCCCTCGACGCCGAAGGGCGAACAGCAGCATCACGAGGATCCCGAGCGAAAGCAGAAGGCCGATCACCTGCATCGGCCAGTACTGCGCATCAGGTCCCGTGATGATGCGGATCCCCGCGAACAGCAGTTCGCTCGACGGTGGGTAGATGGTCGGGTACGACCCGCGGTTGAGCGCCGTGCAGACGACCGTCGAGGTGTGCGGTTCGTGCGAGGTCTGGATGCGCGAACCCTCGCAGCGTGCGCTGCCGTCCGCCGCGATCGTCGGCGCCGGGAAGAGCCAATCGGGCCGGAGGTTCGCGAGGTGGGGTGACGTCGGCACGTACTTGTATGGCGAGATTCCGGCATCCTGCACGATGCCGTCCCACGCATACCGCGCGGAATCGGTGCTCGTGTTCGGTGGTCCGGTCAGCGCGGCACCGCCGATGGCGACGCTCCCGACGACGATGAGGATGACCGCGGCCTTCACCGGCACGCGCCGCAGCAGCCAGAAGCCGACGAAGAAGAGCGCCCACAACCCCGCCGTATACAGGATCAGCGCCGGATCCCCCGTCGCGAACGAATAAAACGGCAGGGTCACGATCGAGGCGACCGTGAGCGCGCTCATCGCAGCAACAACGATCGCGGTCAGGATTGTGCGCACGCAACCCATCTTGCGGTACGCCCACCCGATCCGGGCGCCGCTCCGAACCAACTGGCGGGAGAAATCCTGCGACATGGTGGAATGAGCCAAGATGCAACGACTGATGTATGCCTTCAGGCAGGCGTTGCTCGCGCCCTCGCGCAACACGCGCACGGCGGTCGTCATCGGTCGATTGCTCGGCTCGGCGTTCATCATCTGCTTCGTCACGGGCATCTACAGCCACTTCATCCAAGATCCGATCCCCGGGATGGTCTTTCTCACTCGCCCGATCTGGCTGTACCAGGTCTCGCAGGGCATCCACATCACTGCGGGTATCCTCTGCTTCCCGCTGATCTTCGCGAAGCTGTATTCCGTTTTTCCGCGCCTGTTCCAGACTCCCCCGATCACCTCGTTCGGCAACTTCCTTGAGCGCGCATCGATCACGCTCTTCGTTTCGTCGTCGCTGGTCGAGATCGTGATCGGCCTGCTGAACACGTTCCAGTGGTATGCGCTGTTCGCGTTTCCGTTTCGCCAGACACACTTCACGCTGTCGTTCATCATCATCGGCTCCCTCGCGATCCACATCGCGTGCAAGCTGCCGCTGATCACCCGGTATTGGACGAAGAAGGCGAGCTACGACGAGGATGGCGAGGTCAAGCCGACCGGCGAGCCGGTGCCTGCGGTCGCGCGCCTGCCGCTGCCGGATGTCGGGATCGGCTACACCTCCCGCATCTTCGCCTGGATCGACAAGGTGCCGGAGCCGAAGCAGCCGAAGGTGTCGCGCCGCGCATTCATGACGACCATCGCGGCCACCGGTGCGACCGTGGTCGCGCTCACCGCCGGGCAGTCGTTCCGATTCCTCGATTTCGCCAACATCTTTGCCCCGCGCAAGAACAACACCGGCCCGACCGGTCTGCCCGTCAACCGCACGGCGCACGCCGCCAAGGTCCTCGACAGTGCGATGTCCCCAGACTGGAAGCTCACGGTGGTTTCCGGCTCGACCACGAAATCGTTCTCACGCAAAGAACTCGAGGCGCTGCCCCAGTACCTGGTGGCGCTGCCGATCGCGTGCGTCGAAGGATGGAGCCAGATGGCCAACTGGAAAGGCCCGCGCCTGAAGGACGTCATGCGTGAGGTCGGTGCACCCCAGGGCGCGGGCGTGCGCGCGATCAGCCTCGAGCAGGGCTCGAGCTACGCCAAGACGGAGATGGAGCCGGAGTTCGTGCGTGACGACCTGACCCTCGTTGCGCTCGAGCTGA
Organism: Galbitalea sp.; assembly: GCA_036499165.1. Lineage (GTDB taxonomy): Bacteria > Actinomycetota > Actinomycetes > Actinomycetales > Microbacteriaceae > Galbitalea. The sequence continues at coordinate 3,916 of DASYEE010000082.1, forward strand.
ATGGCGAGGTCCTCGACATCGACCACGGCTACCCGGCCAGGATGATCGCGCCCGCCCGCCCGGGAGTGCTCCAGACGAAGTGGCTGTCACGATTGGAATCCATCTGATGACACGCATCCGCCGCTGGCAGCTCGGCCTCATCCTCTTCGGCATCGCGCTCCTCGGGATCGGGGTGTTCGTGCTGTTCCAGGAGGTCAACCCGAAGCGCTACATCGGTATCCTCACCTGGCTTGTCGCGGCGCTCGTCATCCACGACGGCATCATCGCGCCGGCGGTCTTCGCCGTGAGCCTCGCGTCTCGCAAATTGGGCAGGCGGGTGCCGCAGGTGATTATCGCGATCGTCCAGGGCGCGCTCGTGATCGGCGGCGTTGTGACGCTCATCGTCGTGCCGGAGATCCTGAAGAAGTCCATCGGAACGCTCAGCTCGTCGATCCTGCCGCAGAACTACCTGCTGAACCTGTTCCTCTTTTACGGCGTGCTGGTCATTGCTACAGCCGCGATCGTGGTCGGGTATTACCGGCGCTTTGCGAGACGGGCGAACGTGCGGTCGTCTGAAGTCCACGACTGACGCAGGGCGAGGCCGATACCGATGGCCCGATTCGCGAGGCCGATGATTCCGACCTCAGCCCACGGGAATGTCTCGCTGTGGTTGCCGTCGCCGTCGACCAGTCGACCGCGGTAGGCGCGGTCCCTGCGGGCATCGGGGCTCACCTCGACGAGGATCTCGCCGTCTGCGGCGATGAGATGAGCGCAGCGGCGCAGCAGGGTCGTCACGTTTCCGCCGATGCCGATGTTTTCGTCGACGAGGAGCACGGTGTTCCACTTGCCCTCGAGCGGAATCTCGTCGAAGACAGAGAGTTTGAGCGCATTCACTCCGTGGCGATGGGCGATCTCGACGGCTGCGGCGGAAACGTCGATGCCGAGCGCATCCATTCCGAGCGCGGTCGCCGCGCGGACCATCCGCCCAGGGCCGCATCCGATGTCGAGCACGGGCCCGCGCACGCGACGGAGCAGCTGGAGGTCTGCGGCACTCGCTTCGCCGTTCCAGCGAGTCGTATCGATCTGAGCCGTCTTCGTTTTGGTCGGCCCGTCGAATTTCTGCAGGAAGAGGATGCCGGCGCCCGTCGCCGCGATCGCTTTCGCGTACGGCTCACGGCCGCCGGACCCGAAGGTCGCCGCGGGCTTCGTCGTTCGTTCGTCAGGCGCGACACTCACGAGGTCGCCCCGAACGAGGCAAGCGTGGTTGCGAACTGGGAGCCGGGCACGAGACCTGCGACAGCGCGCGCGTCGTCGATGGTGTCGACATCCATGAGCTCTGGCAGGTAACCGACCCTGAGGCCGGCGACATGGAGATTGCGCAGTTGCATGGCGCCCGTGTCGTCACGCGACATCGGTACGCCCCTGATGAGGTCGCCGTCTGGCTCGCGAAGGGCGAGCGCCCAGAAACCACCATCGGTCGCCGGGCCGAACCAGGCGTCGATGTCGGCGGGCCAGTCGTCGAATACGGGCGCAAGGTGTCGCGCGTTCACCTGCGGGGTATCCATTCCGATCAACACCGTTGGCCCCTCGCATTCGTCGAAGATCGCGCCGAGCCGCGCGTCCAGTCCCCCCGAAACCTGGTGGACTATTTCACATGATTCGGAGCCGGGCGGGTAAAGGTTGCCGTCGAATGCGAGAATCCTGCGGGTCGCCGGCAGGTCGGCAACTGCGGCCAGCGTGTCCTGGATGGCTGCGGCCGCGAGCTCCGCAGCCTGCTCCAGTGAGAGCGGCGGATGCAGCCGAGTCTTCACGCGGCCGGGAATCGTCTCCTTGGCGATGATCACGAGGTTCGTCATGCTGCCCTGCCCAGGCGCCCGGCACTCCGACGACTCCGTAGCAGCCCCGACATGTCCTGGATGGCGCGGATCGTCCCCAGGGCGGTGCCGGTGACCTTAGAGCGACCGACCCGCGGCGAGTATGGGGTGTCGACCTCGGCGATCCGCCAGCCCGCGTCGTGTGCCTTCAGGAGGAGTTCGAGGGGATATCCGCTGCGGCGATCGAGGAGGCCGAGCTCAACGGCTGCCTGCCTGTTCATCGCGCGCATCGGCCCGAGATCGGTGAGGTCGAGGCCGGTCGCGCGGCGCATGAGCAATGCGAGGCCCTTGTTCGCCATCCGCGCGTGCCACGGCCACGCACCAGGCACCGTCGGCCGACGACGGCCGAGGACCAGGTCGCGGAAACCGCCCAGCACCGGGTCGACGACCAAGGCCAGGTCGCGGGGGTCCATCGACGCGTCCGCGTCGCAGAACGCGACGATCGGCGCGGTCGCCGCCAGCAGACCGGCGTGAGCCGCCGCTCCGAAGCCTCGCCGCGGCTCGTGCACAACGGTCGCCCCGAGCGCGCGCGCGACTTCTGCTGATCCATCGGTCGACCCGTTGTCGACGATGATCGCGCGGTAGCCCGGAAGCATTCGGCCGAGCACCCACGGCAACGCCTGCGCCTCATTGAGACACGGAAGTACGACATCGACGCTCTCGATCATGATGCGACCACCGCTTCTCGTAGACGGGCGGTCGCGAACTCTCGCACCCCGTCAGTGAAGCCGACGACGGGCGCCCAGCCGAGCTCCGCGCGAGCGCGGGCCGACGACGCCGTGATGTGCCGAACGTCACCCAGTCGGTACTCGCCCGTGACTATCGGGGCCGGGCCACCCGACTCCGCGCTCAGTGCGCTCGCGAGCTCGCCGATCGTGTGGATGTCCCCGCTGCCGACGTTGAAGGCGCGGAACGGCCGACCGCCTGGTTTCGCCGTCCAGTCGATTGCGGCAAGATTGGCGCCGGCCACGTCGCGAACGTGCACGAAGTCGCGGCGCTGGGCGCCATCCTCGAAGACTCGCGGTGCTTCGCCGCGTTCGAGGGCGGAGCGGAACAGCGATGCGACGCCAGCGTATGGCGTGTTCTGCGGCATCCCCGGCCCGTACACATTGTGATATCTGAGGGCTGCGACGGTGCCAGAGACCGACCGTGCCCAGGATGCGGCCAGGTACTCCTGCGTCAGCTTGGTTGCAGCGTAGACATTGCGGGGGTCGAGCGCTGCGTCCTCCTCGATCACCTCCGGGGCGAGAAGGTTGCCAGCTTCGTCGCGCGGGTCGAAGAGCCCCGCGTCCAGGTCGATGGCGCGGCGAGGCTCTGGCCGGGTGACTCCGGCGGGGCCGCGGTACGCACCCTCCCCGTAGACCACCATCGAGCTCGCCATGACGAGTCGGCGAATGGGTGTTGCTGCCATGGCCGCAAGCAGCGTTGCCGTTCCGAGGTCATTGGAACCGACGTAGTCTGGCGCGTCTGCGAAGTCGACTCCGAGGCCCACCTTTGCGGCCTGGTGGCAGACGACATCCACCCCGTGCAATGCCCGGGCGAGGATGGAGGCATCGCGCACATCGCCCCGAATGAAGTCGACTCGCGGGTCGACGACGGGATCGCCCCCATGGACGTCCGGGCGAATGGAGTCCAGCACACGCACGTCTATTCCGCGGTCGAGCGCCGATGCAACGATCGTGCCTCCGATGAAGCCGGCCCCGCCGGTGACGAGAAGTCTCATGATGCTGCCGGGCGCGCGAGGATTTCCGCGACCGCTTCCAGTGGCATGCACTCGGCCGCGAAGTCGACCGGGAGCGCGCGGACGATGGTCTCAAGCGCCGCGACGATTCGCGGCTGCGCGGCGACCAGGCGTTCGAGCACCAGGTTATGGCTGACGGCATCCGCGTCGTCTGCGGTCTCGTGTGCACCCGCGTCGCTGTCGGTGACGAAGGCGAGGTTCACGGTCGCGAGGTTCAGCTCAGAGGCCAGCGAGACCTCCGGGTACATGGTCATGTTGACGATGTCGCCGCCCGCCGCAGAAAACCAGCGGGACTCCGCGCGCGTCGAAAAGCGCGGGCCCTGGATGACGACGACCGTGCCGCTCGCGGCGACCGTCTCACCCGCGGCCTCGAGGGCGTCAAGTGCAAGGCCGTGCAGCCGAGTGTCGAACGGATCGGCTGAGGCCAGGTGCTGCACGGATCCCTGGTCGAAGAACGTGTCTGCGCGACCCCAGGTGCGGTCGATGAACTGGTCGGTCAGGACGAGCGTTCCCGGCGGGTAGTCCGCGCCAAGGCCGCCGACGGCTGAGCTCGAGAGGATGACCCGGACGCCGAGCGACGCAAGCGCCCAGATGTTCGCGCGGTAGTTGATGAGGTGCGGCGGCACGGAGTGGTCACTGCCGTGCCGTGTGATGAATGCGACATGCGTGCCCGCAAAGGTACCGATCGTGACCCGCACCGTTCCGTATGGGGTGTGCACGCTCGAGACCGTGCTCTCTGCGGGCGGGAAGAGCTGGTACAGGCCCGAGCCGCCGATGACGGCGACCGTGGGCGATGGGTTCGACATGGGGCATCCTTACGTGGCTGAAAGACGGGTGTCTCCTGGTTGACGAGCGCAGCAGCACCCCGCCGCGAATTCACGCGACGGGGTGTAGCCTTCGGCCTTTCGGCGCTGTGTTACTGGATCTGTGCAGTGATGGTTGCAACGCCGACGAGCAGTTCGCTCTTGACCGCGGTCGTCTTGAAGACCTTGTCAAGCAGCGCTGCGGCGTCAGCGGACACGTGAACCGTGGTTCCGGTGAGGATGGCGTCGTTGCCCTGGACCTGGAGCGGCTTCAGGGTTCCACCGTGCAGGTAGAACAGGTCAGCCTGCGCGACAACGAGCTTTCCGTTGAGCGAGACATCACCGTAGAGGCGCGAGTTGCCCGGGTTCACCGTGAAGTTGGTGAGCGAGACCGTGGTCTTGCCCGCGGTCAGCGACAGGCCGGAACCCTCGTGGAGGATGATGCCCTGAACGTAGGGGCGGTAGTTGCCCTTCGGCGACCAGTAGACGACGTCGCCACCCGTGATCGGGAAGTGGATCGAGCCATCGGTGAGCGTTGCGGTTCCGACTACTCCCGGCGTGAGGCCGAGCGACTTGAGTGCCGCGAGGAAGTTGGCGTCGAGCGCAACCGCGGTGTTTCCGCCCTTGAGAGCAGGAACTGCTGCAACCGGAGCCGGAATCTTCGGCGACGATGCGGCGGTGGCCGCTGTGGTGCCGACACCGGCAGCGCCCAGGAGGAGAAGTCCGGCCGCTGCAACACCGATTGTGGTCTTGGTGAATTTATTCATGGTTTGTTTTCCCTAATTCGCTTGTTTGCTGTAGGTGTTACATGTTGTGTTCGCGACCCATCGGCTGGGGGTTTGGTCTGGATTTCCTTCACGCCCGGCCATTGAGGTCACCGCGGTGCCAGATCCGACTTATGGTGAGGATGTGAACGCAGGCGAACCGGCCGAGACCAGCGGCGTGGTGCCAATGACGAAGAGACAGCGGGATACCTTCGCTGGCCTGGTCGGCATAGTCGCTGCAGGTGCGACGCTGGCGGCAGCGGGCCTCGTCGCCCTGCTGCTCGGTCTCACGAGCCCGCTCTTCTCGGTCGGCGCACTCGTCATCGACCTCGCGCCGCCCGGTGTGAAGCAGTTTGCAATCGCCCTGTTCGGGACGGGCGATAAGGCATTCCTGCTGGTTGTGCTCGCGGTTGTCGTCCTCATTGGGGCGATCGCGGCCGGCGTCCTGCAATCCCGCAGGCCGCCGCTCGGCGTCGTGCTGCTGCTCGTACTCGCGCTGGTCGCGGTCGCGGCTGCGGTGACCCGGGCGAACGCGAGCATCCTGAATGCAGCGCCGACCGTGGTCGGGGCGATCGTCGGCATCCTCGTGCTTCGCGGTCTCACCGCGAACCTCGAACGCTGGCGCGACGCTTCGGCCCGGCGACCACAGCGCAGTCGCGGTGGCGCGGGACTTCTCGAGCGTCGCAGCTTTCTCCAATACCTCGTGACCGGGAGTGTGCTGAGCGTCGTAGTCGGCGTGGGGGCGCAGGCGCTGACAGGCTTTGGCGGCGTCGCATCAACGGTGATCCACAAGATCAAACTGCCCATCGCAGCGAAGCCAGCACCACCGATCCCGCAGGGCGCGGAGCTGCACGTTCCGGGGATCACCCCGTACATCACGCCCAACGCGTCGTTTTACCGCATCGACACGGCGCTCGCCGTACCATCGGTCGATCCGAAGGACTGGAAGCTGACCATCGGTGGCATGGTCGAGAAGAAGATCGAGGTGAGCTTCGCCGAGTTGCTGGCCAAGCCGCTCGAAGAGCATCCGATCACTCTCACGTGCGTCTCGCAGGAGGTCGGGGGCAACCTCGTCGGGAATGCCGTGTGGCTTGGCTACCCCATCCGGGAACTCCTCGCCGAGGCGAAACCGACCTCAGGGGCCGACATGGTGCTCTCGACGAGTGTCGACGGATTCACCGCCGGAACGCCGCTTTCCGTCCTGCAGGATCCGGGGACCGCCGCCCTTCTCGCTGTCGGCATGAACGGTGAGCAGCTGCCGCCGGAGCACGGCTTCCCCGTCAGGATGGTTGTGCCCGGCCTGTACGGCTACGTGTCGGCGACGAAATGGGTCGTCGACCTCACCGTGACCACGTTCGCCCGCGACCAGGCGTACTGGACACCCCGCGGATACTCGGCGAAGGGGCCGATCAAGCTGTCGTCGCGAATCGATACCCCGAACGATGGCAGGCGGGTGTCCGCCGGGACGGTTCCGATCGCTGGCGTCGCCTGGGACCAGCACGTCGGCATTGCCGGCGTTCAGGTGAAGATCGACGACGAGCCGTGGGTGGATGCGACCCTGGCGCGCGTCGCCAGCGTCGACACCTGGCTGCAGTGGGTCTACCACTGGCCGGCGAAGAAGGGCAATCACCAGGTCGCGGTGCGGGCGATCAACACGAAGGGCAAGCTGCAGACATCCGCTCTCGCGTCGCCCGTGCCGAACGGCAGTACCGGCCTCCACACGATCAGCGTCGGAGTCGGCTAGGCCAGAGGGCGGCCGGGCGAGCAGGCGGCACCATGCAGGAAGATGGATGAATGCCGACCGTCGATGAGCACCAGCGCGCCGTGCAAGCGCTCCTTGAGCCACTGTCCAGCCGCGAGCCAGAGCTGCTGCGATGGGCAGAGGCTCCCACCGGGAGCCTGCGAGACAGGGTTCTCGCGCGCGACATCCTGAACCCGATCGACCTGCCACTGTTCGACAACTCGCAGATGGACGGCTATGCCGTGCGCGCAGCGGATGTCGCGCCGGGCGCCAAGCTGCCCGTCGCTCCACGCGTCGCGGCCGGTCACGCCGCCCCTCCCATCGTCGCCGGAACGGCGGTTCCGATCATGACGGGCGCACCGATGCCGGTCGGTGCGGACGCCGTCATCCCCATCGAGGACGCGACGCCGGACCGATTCCTGCCAGAGGGCGATGGCGAGGTCGTCGCCTTCTCCGCGCCGGTCGCGACCGGCGCGTTCGTGCGGCCACGGGCATCCGACCTTGCTGCGGGGCAGCTGTTGCTCGCAGCCGGCACCCGACTCGGGCCGGCGCAGTGGGGGGTCATCGCGGCGTCCGGAATCGCGGAGGTCGAGCTCGTGCCTCGCACGCGAGTGCTCGTGCTCTCGACCGGCGATGAACTGGTGCGTGTCGGCGAGCAGCCGGGGCCTGGCCAGGTCTTCGACGCCAACGGAACAAGCCTCGCCCTGGCTCTCGCCGAGTCGGGTGCCGTGGTCGAGGCTGTCGTCGTTGCGCCTGACGACGCTGCCCGCCTGCACGAGCTGATCGACGGATACGACGTCGATCTGATCGTCTCGACGGGTGGCGCGAGCAAGGGAGCGTACGAGGTGGTGCGCGATGTCTTCGAGGAGCTCGGCGTCGAGTTCGTGAGCGTTGCCATGCAGCCGGGCGGGCCGCAGGGGCTTGGCGTCGCCCGCCTCGCCAACGCGGCCGTTCCGATGGTCGCGTTTCCGGGCAATCCGGTCAGCGCACTGGTGTCGTTCGAGGTCTTCCTGCGCCCCGTCCTTCGAGCGGTGCACGGGCTTGTCGCCGAGCGCTGGGCAGCCAGCCTCCCGCTCGCGCAGGCGCTCGATTCGCCGCCGGCCAAGCACCAGGTTCGGCGCGGAAGGCTCAACCGGGCGGGCGAGGTCGAGTTGGTCGGCGGACCGAGTTCGCACCTCGTACACAGCTACGCGGCGTCGACCCTGCTCGTGCATGTGCCCGTCGGTGTGTCACACCTCGACGCAGGGGCTACCGTCGAGGTGTGGAGGATCGATGACTGAAGAGGCTCTTACCCACCTGCGCGATGACGGCTCAGCGCACATGGTCGACGTGTCGGCCAAGCCAGCCACCGCCAGGCGGGCCGTCGCGCAGGCAACAGTGCGAACCCGACCGGATGTGGTCGGTGCCGTCTTCTCCGGCAGCCTGCCGAAGGGCGAGGCCGTCGGCACAGCCCGCATCGCCGGGATCATGGCCGCCAAGCAGACCTCATCGCTCATCCCGCTCTGTCATCCCCTGCCGCTGACCTCGATCACGGTCGACATCGAGGGCGACGTCGACGCCATCACCGTCACCGCGACCGTTGCGACAACGGCGGTGACGGGCGTCGAGATGGAGGCACTCACCGCTGCAACGGTTGCGGCCCTCACCCTCTACGACATGATCAAGGCCGTCGACAAGACGGCGATCATCACGGATGTCATGGTGCTCGAAAAGCGCGGCGGCAAGTCCGGCGACTGGCGGCGCGAATGACCCGCTCTGCCTCGGTGATCGTGGCGTCAACGCGCGCGGCGGCCGGCGAATACGAGGATCGCACCGGCCCGGTCATCGTTGACTGGCTGGCGGCGCACGACTACATGATCGGGAATCCGGTGGTCGTCGCGGACGGGCCGGATGTCGAGGCCGCGATCCGAGCGGCGGTTGCGGACGGCGCAGAACTCATCGTCACCACCGGCGGCACGGGCGTCGGCCCCGGCGATGGCACCCCAGAGGCGACGCTCGCCGTCATCGAGCGCAACCTGCCCGGGGTCGCGGAGGAGCTCCGGCGGCGAGGGGCCGCATCCACTCCGCTCGCAACGCTGAGCCGTGGTGTTGCGGGGACGATCGGCCGGTCGTTCGTCGTCAACCTGCCAGGTTCGAGCGGCGGAGTTCGCGACGGACTCGGGCTCATCGGCGAGATCGCCGAGCACATCCACCGGCAGCTGGCTGGCGGCGCGCATGAGTGACGGCGTCGTCCTGGCGGCTGTTCGGGCGGACGCGCTTTCTCTGGACGAGTGCAGCGATGTGGTTGCCGGACCGACCGCCGGCGCCGTCGTCACATTCGCCGGCGTCGTGCGCGATCACGACGGCGGGCGCCAGGTCGTCGCGCTCGAGTACGAGGCCCATCCGAGCGCGGAAGAGACGCTCCGTGCCGTGGCAGACGAGATTGGCCAGAGCCACCCCGGCACGCGCATCGCGATCGTGCATCGCACCGGCGCTCTCGTTGTCGGCGATCTCGCTCTTGCCTGCGCCGTCTCATCCGCCCATCGGGCAGAAGCGTTCGCTGCCTGCAGCGCTCTGATCGACGAGGTCAAGGCTCGCGTGCCGATTTGGAAGGAACAGCGCTTCGACGACGGAACCTCGGAGTGGGTCGGCTCCCTCGGCTAACGCGGGATCGAGAGCGCGGCGAGCCCCGAGAGGTCGAGCCGGTTCGTGTCCGATGCCTGGATCAGCGTCAGCAGCATCGTGTCGCAGAGATGGCACCGTGCAACGAAGGCATTCGGCTTCAGGTAGACCATCGCCATTGCCAGCGGCGAAACGTCGCCGCACCCTGCGCACCGGCCCATCGCCGTTGTCATGTCTGCGCTGAAGATCTCAGACAGGGGTCCTGCGAGCACATTGCCGTCGACGTGGGCCATCACTTGCCTCCGAATCGCTCGGTCTTGACGCGCGCGGCCTGGTGGCCGATATCCACGAGATTGTCGGCAACCGATTCGACGAATCCCGTCGGGCCGCACACGAACACCGTCGGATTCTGAGCGACCGGGATCGTCGCGTTCGCGAGGGTCTCGCGCGTCACGCGTCCGGCCGCCGTCGGCCAGCCCGCCGGAGTCTCACGCGTGTACACCCACGTGATCGTCAGATTGGGAGCCTCTTTGTCGAGGGACGCCAGTTCGTCGGCGAAGATCGCATCCTGGGGGGTGCGGACCGAGTACAGCAGGCGAAACTCTGCCGCCGACTTCGCTGCGTGGTGCGCGCGGATCATTGCGACGAGCGGCACGACGCCCGAGCCACCAGCGATGAGCTGCACCGGCTCGGGCTGCTCCGGCTTCCAGATGAACCAGCCGCCGAGAGGCCCCCGCAGTTCCAGTTGATCGCCGACCATCACGTCGTCGACGAGGTACGGCGAGACTTCGCCGTCCGGCAGTCGGTCGACGGCGAGCTGCACACGCGCCCCAGCGCCGGATGACGCGATCGAGTACGAGCGCGTCGCGGTGTAGCCGTCCGGTGCTGTCAGGCGCAGGTCGAGATGCTGCCCGGCCAGGTTGCCCGGCCATCCCGCGACGTCGATTTCGAGGCTGCGCGCGGTCTCGGTTTGGCGGTGGACGGATGCGACGACGCCCGTTTTCCAGACGCCGGTCACCCTGCGTTGCCTGTCACGAGTAGCGCTGCTCCTGCCAGGGGTCGCCGTAGATGTTGTAGCCGTTCTGCTCCCAGAACCCGGGGTCGTCGCGCTCCATCATCCTCAGCCCGCGGACCCATTTGGCGCTCTTCCAAAAGTAGAGGTGCGGCACGAGCAAGCGCGCGGGGCCGCCGTGTTCCGGATCGAGCGGGCCGCCGTCGAACTCTGTTGCGATCCAGGCCTTGCCGCCCATGAGATCGGCAAGCGGCACGTTTGTCGTGTACCCGCCATACGAACTGGCCATCACATACTCGTAGCGAGTCGTAATGCCGGCGAAGATCTTGTCGAGTGACACACCCCTCCACGAGGTGCCGAGCTTCGACCAGCGCGTTACACAGTGGATGTCCGTGTGGATGTCTTCGAGGCCGAGGTCGTGAAACTGCTGCCAGTTCCACGAGTGCATCGTGTTGTCTTCCGTACGAACGCTGAACTGCCATTCGTCGGTGTCGATGCGCGGCGTCGGCCCTGCCGAGAGTACGGGGAAGTCCTCTGTGAGAAATTGCCCTGGCGGCAACTCCGGACTTTGCTCGTGTCTGCGACCGGTGAAACCACGAGAGAAAACGGCCATGGGTGGCTCCTTACGCTCACGCCCAGCCTATTCCGATTTGTTCCCACCCGAAGGGGGTGAGATCACTTTCGGTGTCCATCCTCGATGCTGTCTTCTGGGAAGTGTGGGCCCGTGAGCCTCGGGAGGCAGCGATGACGGGAAATACCATTTTCGGGCCATGGACGTTGGATGACCTGGCAGTCCTCGAGGTGGCGAACGGTGAATGGCGCGTCAGTGACCTCCGGGATCGGGGACCGGGAGGCCCGCTCCTCGTTGGCTTCGTCAGCCGTCGCCGTGACCGTTACTACGCAACGCAGGCGACGCCGAGTGCCATAGATCGGCCGTTCGCCGATCTGGAGAGCGCGGTCCGCTATCTCGAGGACGAGTACGTCTCGGATGCCGACGACCTGGAACGCACCCTGCCATGGCCAGGATCCGCCCGCAATAAGTCGATCCCCGAGGAGGCGCATCGTGGCCGTCCCGAAACCACCGACTAGGGATTCCGCCGAGCTCGCTGAGCTGCGAGCGGAGATCGCAAGGCTGAACGCCGAGCTCGAGCTCGCGCAGCTCCCCATCGCAACGATCAAGGCGAAGACGAAGCGCGACCGCGTCTGGCGAATCGTGGTCGCGAGCGTGCTCATCCTGATCGGGGTCGTCCTCACGCCGACAACGATGGCGGCAGCGTGGGCGGCAACCGAGCTGAGCAACACCGACCGATTCGTCCAGAGTCTCGCGCCCCTGTCGCAGGATCCGGCCGTGCGCACCTATCTCGGCGATGAGGTCATCGCGGCGATCGAGAAGCGGGTCGACATCTCGGGCCTGACCTCGGACGCGTTCGACGGGCTTGCCTCCGCCGGGCTTCCCCCGCGCGCATCCACGGCGCTCCAGGCACTCGCCCCGGCGGCAGCAAGCGGGCTCAAGGGGTTGCTGGGTTCGTCCGTGCACAAGGTGATCGACTCGCCGCAGTTCGAGAAGGTGTGGGTGAAGGCTCTGACTGCGTCGCACAAACAGCTCGACAACATCCTGAACGACAACCAGGATTCCGCGATCGTGGTAAACGACACCGGTGCGGTGGGCATCCGCCTCGCCCCGATCATCGCCAAGGTCAAGAGCCAGCTTGAATCGACGGACTTTCCGCTGGCAACCTCGATTCCCGCGGTGAACGTCACGGTCGAGGTCGGGACGGTTAAGAACATCGCACCGTTGCGCGCCGCGTACCACCTGCTCCTGGTGCTGGTCGGCATCCTGCCATGGGTTTGCATCGTCTGCCTCGTCGCCGGCATCGCGATTGCGCCACATCGGGCGCTCGCGGCGATGTGGACCGGCATTGCACTCGCCGTGGCGGTAGCGCTGACACTCGCGGCGCTCGCCATCGCGATCCAGGCCATAGGCGTCGCTGCCTCCACTCACGGCGTGCCGCAGGCGGTCACTCACACCCTGCTTGGTTCGCTGACCACACAGATCTCCGCGGCGGGCGTCGGCGTGATCGTCATCGGTGTCGTACTTGCGCTCGGCGGCTTCTTCGCCGGTCGGTCGCGCCCGGCTCGGAATGTTCGGCGCGCTACCAACGGCGTCCTTGCGCGGTTCAGATCGTTCCTCTCCGCCCATCACCTCTGGAGTCCGCGCCTCGGCGGGGCGCTGCACGCAGCGCGCTACGCGATCTGGTTCGCGATCCTGCTGCTCGCGCTGATTGCCTTATACGCGTCGCTGCCGCTGACGATCCATGCGGTCGTCCTGACGCTCGTCGTCGCTGGCATCGTGCTCATCATTTTCGCGATCCTGGAGGCACCGACCTCCTGGACTGAGCTGTCGAGGCCCGGTCCCACGGTCGCCGCTTAGGGCATCATGATCGCGGATTTCCTCTCCACCTCGTCCATCAACGGCTGGGATGTGCTGATCGCGATCATCGTCGCGGTCGCCGGATGGATCGCAGCGAGCCTCGCCAAGCGCGCGGTCCTGCGCCTGCTCGAGCGCGTGCGCGGAATCACCCCCGCGACCTCGATGGTCATCGCGCGAGTCGTGCGCTACACGCTGCTGCTCCTGACGATAGGCGTCGTCCTGACGGTGCTCGGCGCTCCCCTGCAACCCCTCCTCGCCGCCGTCATCCTGATCGCGGCCGTCATGGTGATCGCCCTGCGGGGAATCGCGGCGAACTTCGGTGCGGGCCTCGTGATCCAGACGAGGCACGTCGTCAACGTCGGCGACGAGATCGAGGTACTCGAGTTCCTCGGCACGGTCACGGAGCTGAACGGACGCTGCGTGATCATCGCCTCATCGGATGGCCGGGTGGTACGAATACCGAACTCGACCGTCCTCGAGAACCCGCTGGTCAATCTCACTGAGCAAGGCGTCTATCGAAGCGAACTCGAGGTGCGGGTGCAGGGCGATCGACAGCTCAGCGACCTCGCAGAGCAAGTGGCCGGCGCGCTGGACGGAATCGAGAAGATCCACGACGCACCCGAACCCCAGACTCTCATGGTTGCAAGTACACCGCAGGCGACCACACTCCGGGTGCGTTTCTGGCACGACCCCGTGCACCGCAGCCAGGTGCGCTCGGATGCCGTCAGCGCGATTGCCGGCGCGCTGGCAGCCGCGGGTGTTCCGGCCGTCGTGGATTGGCGGATTCCGAAGCCGCCGCGCACGCCGCCGCTGGAGTTCTAGGAGCGCGGCACGGCATCCGAAGGGTGCGGTCACCCAAAAAGGGTGTGGGGGTGCCCCGGCCGGATCCGGATGATTGGGGGCATCCGGCAGGACTACCCGGCATTCGAGAGGGCGGCAAGACAATGACTATCTGGGACAGCTTCTGGGGAATCGTGTGGTTCTTCTTCTGGACCTTCGCATTTATCGCGTACCTGTTCGCGCTCTTCGGGATCATCGCCGACCTGTTCCGCGACCACAAACTGAACGGCTGGTTCAAGGCCATCTGGATCCTCTTCCTGATCTTCGTTCCGTTCCTGACGGCGCTCGTCTATCTCATCGCGCGCGGCAGGGGCATGGCTGAGCGCAGTTCCAGGGCCGCGTCCCGCGAGGAAGCACAGGCAAAGCAGAGCCTGCGCGACGCTGTCGGCGCACCAAGCGCCGCTGACGAGATCGCGAAGGCCAAGGCCCTGCTCGACGCGGGAACGATTACACCCGAGGAGTTCCAGTCGCTGAAGGCGCGCGCGCTGTAGGGCGCAAACGCGCCCCTCAGCTCCTCCTCGGCTTCTAACGGGAGTACCTGATGACGCAGCCAATGAACATGGCCGCCCGGCGAATGGTCGCCACGGTCGTGTCATTGCTGCTTGCTGCGGGGTTTGTCGCGCTGCCCGCGTCCTCAGCCACGGCAGAGGGCCCAAGCCAGCTCTCGCTGACAAAGACGGCATCCACACCCACCGTCGCGCCGGGCGAGACGTTCAGCTACAACCTCGAGGTGGGCTGTAGCGCCGTCGATGTCGGCACCGGCTGCACGAATGCGACTCTCGTCGATCCCGTCCCCGCCGCGTTCGAGGTGACGGGAGCGACCGTCGGTCCAGGACTCTCGGCCCAGACGCCCGTGGTCAACGCCAACCGGGTGACCGTAGTCTTCGATTCGCCGCTACAGAACCCACCGGGCTCGATCGGGCTTCTTGCCTCGGCCACCGGCGTCGTCACCATCACCGTCCGCGCCCGCACCGACCTGCCGTTCGAGGACAACGCGATAGCCATCGACAACACGGCAACGCTGTCCGCCACCAACCAGATTTCCCCGGCTGTCTCGACCGCGAGCGTCACGCCCGAGATCGCATTGCAGCTGGCCACCACGGCGACCAAATCGTTTTCTCCTCGGATCGCGACCGCTGTGCCTGGAACGGCGACGACTCTGACGATCGGCGCCTCCAACGACTCGAACGCGGCAGTCGACAGCATCACTCTCACCGACCCGGTCGATCCGACAGCGGAACCCAACCCGTTCGGTCTCCTGCAGTTCTCAGCCTTCGGAGCCCTCACGTTTCCCGAGGGCGCCGATCGGGTCGAGGTCGACGCGCACATGGCCGCAACCGGCTGGACGACCGGTGCACCGGCAGCGACACCGGGCCTGCCGGCCGGCGTCGACGCAACGACGGTCGATGGTCTCCGCATCATTTTCACCAACTCGAGCGGCGACCAGCTTCCGGCCGGCGCAACGGCATCCATCCAGCTCGACCTCATCCAGCGACCGGATGTCGCAGATCTGACCGTCCCGACGCCCGTACGCAACTCCGTCCAGAGCACCGTTACCCTGGGGGACGCGAGCGCGTCAGGAACAGCGAACGCCAGCTACGCGATCCTGCTCGGCACCGTGCGAATCGGCGCGACGAAATCGTTCTCGCCGGATGCCGTCGTGGAAGGTGGGTCAACCACCGTCACCCTCGGTGGCACAAACGAGACGATAGGCACCCTCACCCAGCTGCAGTTCACGGAGCCGACGCAGGCAACCGACGACCCATTTGCCGGTGGCTTTCCACCTGGCACGACCTTCATCGGATTCACCGACGGCGTTCGCTGGCCGACCGGCGCAACCAGTGCGACGGTGCATTACTACTACACGGACGGAACCGACGAATCGCCGGGCACGACGGTCGTTGACACGCTGCCGGGACCGGGACCGGGCAAGACCCCGACCCGATTCGTGGTCACGTTCGACGGGTCGATTGCGCCCGGCTCGAGCGCCAGCGTCCCGTTCGCGGTGCAGACCCCCGACGACTTCACCGACTCCTCGAGGGCCGTTACTGACACCGTAACCGTGGATGGGACGGCGACCAACGGCACGACCGGCGAAGCGGATGCGTCGGATGTCCTGACCGTGTACGCCACTCGTTTGGCCGTCACGGTCGGAAAACAGATCCGGCCCGGCGAGATTCTCGCGGGCACGGGCGAACTCGTCACGGTTTCCCTGCCTGCAGCGATCTCCCAGTTCCCCGCCTCGACGACCGACGCGGACCGCATCGTCGTGCAGGACCCGCCCGGCACTCCACCTGTGCTGACTGACTGGTGGAATCATTTCAACGCGACGGCGATCACCCAGACCGAGGTTCCGGCCGGCGCTACGCTCACGATTCGATACTGGAACGGTGACGCCTGGATCGACCTTCCCGGCGCTGTTGACATCCCGGGGCCACAGCTGTTCTCGATCAATATCCCTCTTGGCATCCAGGACGACATCGAGGGACTCCAGTTCGTCTACACGAGTCCGGACGGCTTTCCCCCCGGCACCAGCGTGCAGCCCAACGTGACAATGTCGCTGCGTGACGAGCTTCGCGATGGCTCCGGGCCGGCGTCCGGCGGCGCGGATACGATCGAGAACTGCGCCTCGTCGTCTGCCAGCTCCGGTCCGGTCTCGGGGGAGGCCGACACCCCGTCGCCGTGCCCTACCGTCAGTCTCATTCCCGGGGACAGCCTGCCCGGTGCCGACGACTTCATCGGCAAGACCTGGGTGGGGCCGAAGGTCATTACCGCGCGCACCGCCGACCAGGCACCCGTGCGGCTCAACTGGTCGACCGGCGGGCGATCGAACCTCAGCTCGATGGTCGTCTCAGATCCCGCCGCGCCGGCCACGACATCCATCGACCAGTCGGTGTTCGACGCATTTGACCTGGTGTCCATTCCCCCGATCAGCGCCGACCAGGACCCTGAGCTGAAATTCGACCAGATCCAGGCCGTTGAACTCTACGACGGAACGACGTGGTCTGATGCCGCGAATGACCCCTGTCCAACTGCCTGCGATGGCACCTTTCCCGGGCTCGAACTCACCGCTGGCGAGCAGGCCAGCACCATCGGCGTGCGGCTCACCTATGCCGAGAGCCCGACTCGTGCAGCAACATCGGTCGGCGACCCTGCCGCACCAGCGGTCGGCTCCGGCGTCGCACGCTCGATCGGAAACGATCGCGCGATCGTGCTCGATTTCCGGATTCGTGACGATGTTCGTGACCCCGTGACGACACCCGACCCGGTGGTGGGCACGCGCTTCTACAACACTGGCGAAGCTGGCGCGGTAAGCAATACCGCGAGCGCGACAGGAACCTCCTCTGTCGACGGCAGCATTGTTACCGATACGGCGGCAGACACAATCCGCATCCTGGATGCGCCGCTGAACGTCACGACAAGCAAGACCTGGACGGGCGGTCCGCTCGGAGTCCCCCAGGCGGGAACCGCCCCGAGCCTGTATCCGTCGGCGCGGGTCCGCATCAACGCCACGAACGCGACCGCCGCGAACGTCGATCAGCTCGAAATTGCCGACCCCGCCAGTCCGGCGTCGACGCGGCCCTTCGACGAATTCGACCTGCTCAGGATCGTCACCGTCTCGGTGCCAGCGGGCGTAACGTCAACGACGGTCGAGCTGACGTCATCCTCTGCTGTAACGACGCAATTCACGCGCAACCAGGCGCTCGCGCTGACGGCCGCCCAACTCGCGGATGTCGTTCGGATCCGCGTCCTCTACGACGGACGCATCACCGCGGGAGCAACGGCCAACCTGACCTTCGACACGCGACTTCGGGCAGCGCATCGATCCGATCCGGGATCCCCCGTCACCGCGGCAGCCGACTCCCCCATCGCCAACATCGAGACCTCAGCCATCAGCGACGAGGGCGGGACTCCCGGCGGCAGCCCGATCGCATCCGGGAGCGCGTCAATGGATCTCGCGGACGGCACCATCTCGGTAAACGCGATCAAGACGTTGACGCCTTCAACGCAGGCCGAGCCTGACGATTCACCCGTCACCATGGGCCTGTCTGCCCAGCCGGGCGGGACGGTGCGGGCGATCAACCTGACGATCACCGACGACACCGGCACGTTCTGGAACGCATTCGACTACGTCGGCCTCGCAACGCCGCTCACCCTGACCCAGCCGATCGACCGGGTCGAGATCGACGCCTGTGTTGGACGGGACTTCGCGAACCCCACACTGGATTGCGTCGCCTCCGGCGGGCACTGGGTCGATGGCACCGCCCAGACCCAGGCCGACGCAAATGCGAGCCCGCTTCCACCCGGGGTCGCAGTCGCCGCCGTCGAGGGGCTGCGGTACACATTCAGCAGGGCGGACGGCGGACTGTTCGAGAACCCGCAGAGTCCACTCCAGCCCGTGTCGCTCAGCGTGCAACGGCGGGCTGACCTGCGCTCGGGCGGACCGGTGCCGAGCGATCTCGCCGTCAATTCGCCTGCGCCGGGAGAGACGCAGGCCGGTGCGTTCACCAACACGATGCAGGCGGATGTCGTCGGTGCCTTCGCCAACGGTGACGCCCCGTTCACGGCATCGGATTCCGACACGGCGACGATGCACTACGCCCATGCCGCGACGGCAGTCGTCGTCCGCAAGTCGCCCTCCGGAGTCGAGCAGCCAGGGCAGGTCATTCCCTTCACTCTCACGGTGACCAACGACGGCGCGATCGCCATGACCAATCCGGTCATCACCGACAGAATCCCGACGGACGCCGATGGACCGCAACTGGTGTTCGACCCGTTTGCGGACCCGACCGGCCCCGGCCCGTACAGCTACGCACTGTCCGGTGCTCCGCCGACTCCACAGTCGGGACCACAGCTTCCGACCGACCCGGCAGTGGTCACTGCATCGGTGCTCGACGGCGGTGCGCAGATCCGATTCACCTTCCCCGCAGGGACCGTGCTCGAAGTCGGGCAGACGTACACCATCACCATCGACCTGATCTTTCGTCCAGGTCTTGCGGGCGGAGTGGATGTCACGAACTCCTTCGGCGTCTCGGCCGATCGAGCGTTCGACTCGTGCGATGGCACCCTGCTGGTCGACGGCGAGTGCAGCGCAGACACGACTGTGACCGAACAGGTTGCCGGGGCGATCCGCGGCATCAAGTTCGTTCGCGCGACAGACACCTCACTCGGTGTCGACCAGACGTTCGCCAGCGTGCCATGCGCGGCGGATGGCGCCGGCTTCTACAGCGGCCCGTGTCTTCCAATCACGCGCCCGGGCGACACCGAGGTCTGGCGACTGCAGCTGATCAACACCGGAACACTGCCGATGGACCGGATGGTCGCGGTCGACAGGCTTCCGTCGCCCGGCGACACAGGCGCACTGGTGAACCTCCCGCGCGGTTCGACCTGGCGACCGATTCTGAGCGGCATCCCGGGACTCGCAACGGCTCCCGCCGGTGCGACGATGACGACCGACTACACGACGGATGCGACGCCATGCACCGACGATCTGGCCACGACTGGCGTCGCATGCCCGGCGGGTGCCTGGAACCCGTATCCGGGAGCGGTCGATCCCGCTACCGTAACCGCGCTCAAGTTCGTGGTCGAGTTCGGAACGCCGATCCAGCCCGCCGACCACATCAACATCGACGTCACAACCCGCACCGCAGCCTTCGTCCCCGGCAATCCAGCCGCCGATGCACCAGAGCAGTATCCCCCGGCCTGGAACACTGTCGCCGTGGGCGGACGGGTGCTGAACGGCGGCGTCGCATCCCCCACGACCGAGACCGAGGGCAATAAGGTCGGAGTGGAACTCGCAGTCGGCCCGATCGAGGTCGAAAAACTGGTGACAGGTGCCGGGGCGGCCTTTGCGCCCCTCTCGTTCACGGGGACGGTCGAGTGCGTCTCGGACGGCGTCGCCCTGGATCCGATCCCGATCACCGTCGCGCCGGGCACTCCGACGACCGTCGACAACCTCCCCCTCGGTGCCGACTGCACCTTCGCGGAGGATGCCTCCGGCGCGACGGAGACATCCGTCACGCACGCCACCGTCGGCCTCGAAGGTGACCCGATCGGGATCATTACGGCCACCAACCGCTACGACCTCGCCGGCCTCACCGTCTCGAAGACTGTCGCATCCGCTGCCGCGAACCAGGATGACCAGCCCGTCGCGTACGGACCGTTCGTCGTCGACGTCGCATGCAGCTTCCTCGGCGCCCCCGTTTACGCGAGCGGTTACAGCATCGGCCGGCCAATGTCGGCCGAGCTCACGAACGGCGGCTCAGCCACGTTCGTTGGGCTTCCCGCCGGTGCCAGCTGCGTGATAACCGAGGTCGACGCGAAGGGAGCGACCGGGACCACCGTCGAATCGACGGTCGGCGGCGCCACAGCAGGACCGGTCGCTGGCACGACCTCGACGATCGAACTGGCCCCCAACATCATCAGTATGGTCACCAATTCCGTCTTGTTCACGAACACCTTCAACACCGGGTCGTTGCAACTGGTCAAATCCGTCGAGGGTGCTGGAGCCGCCGACTTCGGCACCGGGCCGTTCACGTTGCACGTTCGGTGCACGCTCACGGACGCCTCGGGAACGAGGACGGTGTGGGACGGCGATGTCGTGCTCGGCGGCGTCCTCCCCCTGCAGCGAACGATCGACGACATCGCGACCGGCGCGGTTTGTACCGTCACCGAGCCCGCGGCCGCTGGCGCGAACGCGACAACGATCGACCCGACAACACCCGTCACGATCGGCGACGGTTCGGTAGTCACTGTTACCGTCACCAACACGTTCCTCACGGGAGCGCTGCACGTCGTGAAGCTGCGCCAGGGCGACGGCGCAGACCTCTACGGGCTCGGCCCCTTCGCCGTGACGCTCGCCTGCACGCACCCGGTCGATGGGCGCCCCGCGGTTGCGAGTATCCCCGGCGGCGCGACTAGGGCACTCAGCGACGCGAACGCGTACACGGCCGACTACAAGCTGTTGCCTGCGGGTGCGAGATGCGTGCTGGTGGAGTCTGCGCGAGGAGCGGCCAATGGTTCCACGATCGAGGGTGCTGACGGTGCTCGCGCTCGTGCGACCACGATCGTTGCCGGCGAGACTGCGAACCTCACGGTCATCAACACCTTCACGCTAGGCTCCTTGCGTGTCACGAAGCGCGTCGTCGGCGGCACACAGGCTGACGAAGGCCGCACGTTCGTCGTCCACCTCGAGTGCACGCGCATCCTGAACGGGCGCGCGGTGGATGTGCCGATCCCCGGTGGTGCGGATCGGAGCCTGTCGAAGGCGACGTCCCTTGTCGCCCTCTACGAGCAACTACCGACCGGCGCGCGCTGCTCACTCACCGAAGTGAACTCGGGTGGTGCGGACGACGTCACCATCTCGCCCAACCGCGACGACGACCGGCAGGGCGTGGTGAGGGTCGGAAACGCCACGACCGTCGACCTGGCGGTCGTGAACGACTTCGATCCTCCGGACGTGCTCGCGCCGACGGGGAGCGCTGGTGGGCCGCTACTCGGGTTGGCCGCGATCTTCGGCGCCGCCGGACTGCTCACGACCGTGCTTGCAACCCGGCGTCGCCGACGCGCTGGAAGCTAGCTCTTTCACCTTATTGGGGTGAGCGACGACGGCCGCAGCGGACCTAGCGTCGTGTTATTCGCACAACCGGCGCGATGCCCGAACAACGGCGGAGGGACCCATGACCCTGGGACCAATCGAGATCGTGACTATCGTGTTTCCGGGGAGCAAGTTCACCGGCCAGATAGTTCCAGAGTTGGCAAAGGTCGTTGATAATGACACGATCACCGTTGTCGACGGACTGTTCGTCTCCATCGGACTGGACGGCGCTACCGAGTACGTCGAGTTCGACGAACTCGACGCAAACGACGATGCAGCGCGCCTGAACAGCGTTGTCGACCACATCGAGGGGCTCATTTCGGAAGACGACGTCGCCGAACTGACAGAAAGCCTCGAACCCGGTAGCTCCGCCGCGATCCTCGTTTTCGAGCACACCTGGATGAAGCCGCTGCGCGACGCGGTCGCCGATTCCGGCGGGATCGTGCTCGACAGCATCCGGGTGCCCGGCGCGGTCGTCGACGAGGTCCTTGATGCCGTGTCGCAGCTCAGTTAGGAGCAAGGAATGATTCGACGGGTGGGAAGACCAGGACTCATCGGCACGATGGCGCGCACGGCAGTCATTGCGGGCACGGCCACAGCTGTCGCGGGAGGAATGCAGAGCAGGCAGCAGGCTCGGGCCGCGGCCGCAAGCCAGCAGCAGATGCAGATGGCTGCGCCACCTGCTCCGCCCCAGCCGGAGACGCAGCAGGCGCCACAGGACGACATGCTCGCCGGCCTCGCAAAGCTGGGGCAGATGAAGGAGGCCGGGTTGATCGACGACGCCGAATTTGCTGCAGCCAAAGCACGGTTGCTGGGAATCTAGCGGTCGCGCCGGCCCCGCGCTCGCGACCAACGAGCTCGCGTCGAGTTGCCCCAAGTGGCTGCTACTCGTCGCGAATAGCAGCCATTTGGGGCAACTCAGCCTGGCTCAGTAGGCGCCGAGGTCCTGCCAGGCTCCGTAGGCGCTCGCGGTCGGCACGAGGTTCAGTGAGTAGAACCGCGCCTTCCAGAGGTGACCGTTGTACGCAACCGTCTCACCGCCGTTGTAGATCCAGGATGTCGTCCACGAGGTGAACGTGCCCTTGGATGTCACCACAGGCAGCCCGATCTCCTCCCACGGACCGGACGGAGCACCGGGGACCGTGTTGCGTGAATACCAGGTCGCCTCGTAGACCTTGCCGTTGTAGACGACTGTCTCACCGCCGTTGTAGACCTGCGACGCAGTCCAGCCCGTAAAGGTGCCGAGAGGCGATGAGGTCGGTGCGCCGACCTCTTCCCAACTGCCGGTTGGGTTGCTGCCAGGCACCTCACCCTTGCTGTACCAAAGACTCACGTAGAGCTTTCCGTTGTAGAACACCGTCGTACCCGCCGAAGAGTAGACAGTGGCCGCCGACCAGCTCGGAGCCGCCTGCGTCCAGTTTGCCGTGTAGCTGCGGTCGCCGGTCGAGCCGGTCGGGATCGTGACCGTCTTCGTTGCCACCGACAGCCCGGTGCCGGTCCACCCTGCGAAGGTGTAGCCGTATCTGGCCGGATTCGTGAGGGTGATGCTCCCAGATTCGACCGTGTACGTGGTCGGATTCGATGTCGCCACCGAGCCGCCCGCGAGGGTGTAGCCGATCACGTTCGTGATCAACGTCCAGTTGGCGGCGAAGCTCAGGTTGCCCGTCGTGCCTGTCGGAATCGTCACCGCCGTCGATGGCGTCGAGTGACCCGGTCCCATCCAGCCAGCGAAGCTGTATCCAGCCCGGGTCGGGTTCGAGAGCGTGATCGGCCCAGACTGCACCGAGTATCCGGCTGGGTTCGACCCCGTCGCGGTCCCGCCGTTCAGCTGGTACTGGATCGAGTACTGGTTCGCCACGAACACTGCCTCGATCGAGACCCCGCTATCCGGCATCGTGAAGGATCCACTGGAGTCGATCGTCACGTCGCCCGACTGCCAGTGGTCGAAGCTGAACCCGGTGGCTGGCGTCTCGCTCAGGGTCACGGGCGCTCCGGCGACGGTCTGGCTGACGCTGGCCTTCGCCGTGCCCCCGACGGTCGCGGTGACGGTCACGGCATACACCGGCAGTACCTTCACCGTGGCGTTCACGGTCACGCTGAAGCCCCATTTGTCGGTCGCATCGACGATCACCGGATACGTGCCGGCCCCGCCGATGTCACTGACGTCAACCGATACGGTGTCTGGGCCGTCGCCGACGAATGCCGGTGCCAGCTGCGCGAGTACGGCATCCTGCGTGATCGTGTCGCTGGCGATGAACGTCGCAACGTTCTTGGCCAGCGTCAGCTGAGGTACCGGCGCCACGCGGACCGCGACCGAGACGGGCACCGATAGCACGCCATCGTTCGATGCGTAGACCTGGGCCGCGTACGTGCCGGCCGCTGAGAAGTCGACCGAGCTGAGATCGGCCACGATCGACGAGTCAGACGGATCGGCCGTCGCTCCGGCAGCGGAGACGAATGCCGCGTTGCTGGAAGGACCGTGCCCGACCTGGTAGGCGACCGTGCTCGTGGATGTCGAGACAACCGGTCGGGTCGGAGTGGATGACGAGTCACCGACCGTGAAGGTCGTGACGACCGCCGCGTGGTCGCTCGCCCACGAGTTGCCGGCCGGCGAGGTCGCGGACGGGAAGCCGGCACTCAGCTCATCGGAGTCGATGAGATGCAGGCCGGTTCCTGCTTCGAGCACGTAGTCGACGCGCGTCGCGGTCGATGCGGATGCCGGGAACACCGGCCAGGTCGCGCCATCGGATGCGTCGGAGCCGGGGTTCGCCTCGAGCCAGGTATCGCCGAGCCCAGTCGCCGTCAGCGTCGAGCTCAAGTCTGCCGAGCCCAGGTCGCCCAGCAGGACAACGGGAGTCGTCGGCGACGCCAGGACATCCGGCTGCACGGCATCCGCGATGCCCTGCGCCAGGGCGGCGCTTGCCGCCGCGTCCGTCGAGGACTCATTGAGGTACGCGTCCCACACCCGCACGTTCTGGCCGTCGACATCGACGGTCGCTGCGAGCGCCGGAGCGGTTGCGGTAGCGCCGACCCGCGGCGCGCTTGTGAAGGGATACGTCGAGACGATGCCGAGGTCACCCGAGGTGTAGACGTGCCAGCCGAGAGCCGCACCGACCTGCATGGCCATTGCCGCTCCGCCATCCTGGAAGGAGAGGACGCCGATGCCGCGCGATGCGATTGCCTGCAGGTTCTTGCCCACTGCGTCAGTCACGTTGCTGCCGTCAGCCCAGGCGTTCCACGATGCCGCCTGCACTTCGGGCGCGGCGGCGACGGGTGCCTCCACCAGGATCTGCGAGGTGGTTGTGCCGTTCGTTGCCGACACGGTGATCTCGCCCGCGTAGTCCGGCTCGCTCGATGGCGCGGTTCCGCTGACGACACCGAGCGAACTGACTGACAGCCAGTCATCGCCCGAGACCTTGGTGAAGCTGGTCGGTGTGCTGCCGTTCCAGAGGCCGACGAGCTGCTGGTTCACCGAGCCAGACAGGCCGGATGCCGGGAGGTGGAAGGTGTCGGTGACAAAACCGCTCGGCAGCGTTGACCAGGAACCCGCCGCGGTTGTCAGCTGGGTCCAGATCGCGTACAGGGTCACGGCGGCGCCATCATCCGTCGCCAGGTTCGACACGGTCGCACCATCTGCGTGGACGACGGGGCCACCCGCGGTGGTGGCCCAGCCGCTGAGAACGTAGCCGTCTCGGCTGAATACGCTTGCGGTCAACGCCGCCGACTGGCCGTAGAGGAACGACTCAGCCTTCATCGTTCCGTCATCCGCGCCATTTCCGTCGAACTGCACGGAGTACGAATTGGCTGCGAACGCGCCAAGCACGGTGACCGGCTCGTTCGGCATCGCGAAGGTGCCGTCGGCGCCGACCGTCACGCTGCCGTCGGCGGGAGCCACGACCTGCCAGCCGGTGAAGTGGTAGCCCGTGTCTGGCTTGTTGCCGAGCGTCACGACATCTCCCGGGCCCGCCGTCAGCGAGCTCGAGGTGACATTGCCGTGGCCGGTCGAACTCGCCCGCACGACGAATTGTCCGTTGGGCACCCAGAACGCGTAGAGGGTGACGGTTGCGTCCGCCGCCGATGTGAGGTTCACCACGCTGGCGGCATCGGCGTAGGTCGGCAGCTCAGCCGGGCCGGTCGACCAACCCGCGAAGTAGTAACCGGCACGGGCGAAGGTGTTGGAGGCCAGGACCGCTGGATGGTCGTAGGTGAGCGACTGGCCACCCATCGTTCCCGCGTCCGCACCGTTCCCATCGAAGTTGACCGCGTAGGTGTGCGCGGCGAAGCTCGCCTGAACCGCGACCGCGGCATCCGGCATGGTGATGCTGCTGTCGGTTCCGACTGCCACCCCGGATGTGGGCTGCGTCACGGTCCATCCGGTGAAGCTGTATCCCGTGGCTGGCGTCTGAACGAGCGCGACCTCATCCTGTACCCAGGCGGACCCCGGGTTCGCCACGGCCGTGCCTGAGCCCGATTTCGTCACAGTGACGTCGTGGGGAGAAGTTCCCTTGGCCTGCGTTGTGACCTGCCCGGCTGTGAGTGCCGAGCTCCAAATCCTGGCTGAGCCGAGGCTGACCGGCGCGAACTGCTCGACGCCTCCCGAGCTCGACAGGTCCGCGCCGAGGTTGAATGGACGCGCGTTTCCCGTGGTCTGCGGTAGACCGAGCGCTCCCGTGGCCGGAGCGGTCGCGACGAGTACGCCGTCGACGTAGAGGTTCAGGTTCGCGCCATCCCAGGTCTGGATCGCGTCGTACCACTGGCCGGGCGTGACCGGGTTCGGGTCGATGGCGTCGACATATTTGCCGCCGACGTAGAGCTCAGCCTGAAGTGCCCCGTTGTAGTACATGATGCCGCCGCCACCGCTCTGCTCCGAGTTGCAGATCGACGGCCAGGTGCTCGTGCCGGTGGGGAAGGTCGTGCTGTTCCAGCGGAACTGGCACTCCTCCGTCAGGCCGTTGGCGAGCTTCGGATACGAACCGCTGAAATCGTACTGGTAGGCGTCGGTCGTGCCGTTGAAGGTCGCGACATCCTTGCCGAGGGTCGGGTCGCTCGCGATCGTCGGCGTGCCAACGGGCGTGACGGCGAGGTTCTGCGCGTTGTCCTTCGGCGTGCCGTCCGCGAAGTCGACGTCGAGGAGGTCGGCCGACGGGACGCTTGCCCCGACGGGGACATTCCCGTGCCAGACGGCGTAGAGGGTCACGCTGCCGTGGTCATCCGCACTGAGGTTCACCACTCGCGCGGCGTCAGAGTACAGCGGGGCGCCATCCGGGGTCTTCGCCCATCCCGCAAAGTGGAAGCCCGATCGACTGAACGGATTGGCTGTGATCAGGGCCGTCGTGTCATAGGTGAATGCCTCGTCGCTGGCCGTACCGCCGTCAGCGTCGTTGCCGTCGAAGTGGATGCTGTACGTGTGCGGCGCGAACGTGGCCTGAACAGCGACCGGAACATTCGGCATGGTGAAGCTGCCGTCTGCGGCGATGGTCACGCTGCCGTCGGTAGGAGCGGTCACCTTCCAGCCTGCGAAACTGTATCCGGTCGCCGGGCTCTCGCTGAGCGTCACCTTGGTACCGGAGAGAGCACTCGAGACTGAGGAGGTCGCGGTGCCCTGGCCGGACCTCGTCACGGTCACCGCATTGGTCGGAACGGTGATGCGGTACTGCGCCGCAACCGCATCTGCACTCATCGCCGCCGAAAAGACGCGAGCAACACCGAGACTGACGGGAGCGAACTGCTCAACGGCGCCGCTGCTCGAGAGATCTGCTCCGAGACTCCACCCCTTCTTGGTGGTTGTGGGCAGCGTCAGCGCCCCGGCCGCCGCAGCCGAACTGGCGAGCTGGCCATTGAGGTAGATGCTCGCGGTTGCGCCGTTCCAGGTCGCCATCGCGTCGTACCAGACGCCAGGAACGATCGGAGCGTAGATGTCTTTGTAGCCGCCGACGTTCAGCTCGAAGTCGAGCTTGCCGTTGTAAACGATGAGCCCCATGCCACCGTTCTGCAACCCTGAACAGACCGACGGCCAGGTGCTCGTGCCGGTGGGGATGGCCGCGCCGTTCCACTTGAACTGGCACTCGACGCTGAAGTGGTTGGCGAGCTTCGAGAACTGGTTGGTGAAGTCGTACTGGTATGCGTCGCTCGTGCCGTTGAAGTTTGCGACCTTCTCGCCGAGCGCGGTGTCTGTCGCGACAGTCGGCGAGCCGAAGGTCGAAGGCGTCAGGCCCTGCGCGTGGTCGACGGGCGCGCCGCTGGCGAAGTCGACGTTCAGCACATCGGGCGTCGGTGGGACGACCGAGATCGTGATCGGCGATCCGATGCCGGTATCGCCATCGTTGTAGAGGAAGTACGCGGTGTATGTTCCGACCGGCCATCCGGTCGTATTGAAGCTGAACGCACCGCTCGCGAGCGCGACCGTTCCCGTCGGCGGCTCGGTCGTCCCGCCGGTCGAAACGTAGTCCCAGAACGTCGAATTGCCGTGGCCGGGAGTGCTGCCCGACGCCGCGGAATAGAGGCCGATCCAGTTCGTGACGCTGACCTGTGCGGCCGGCGCGCCATAGTTGAAGGTCAGCGTGCTCCCCTGCGGAACGGTGGTCGACGCGGTTGCCAGCGTCACAACATTGATCGTGATCGGTGTGCCGATCGAGGTGTAGCCGTCGTTCTGGCAGAGGTAGACGGAGTAGCTGCCGAGAGCCCAGCCCGACGTGCTGAAGGTCATGCTGCCGCTGGGAACCGCCTTGGAACCAGCCGTCTGCGTGCCGCTCGACGTGTAGTTCCAGTGCGTCGCGGGCGAAGGACAGGTGCTCTGGATTGCGCCGCTCGAGTAGAGCGCAACCCAGTCTTTCGCGAACCCGCTGCCGGTCGTCGCGAAGTTGATCGTGAGCGTCGAACCCAGCGCGACCGTTGGGCTCGCTGCTGTGACGCCCACGGTCGCGGCCGGCGCGGCCGTCGCCGGGGCTGCGGCCCCGACCGTCAGGAGCGCGACGACGAGTGTGGTCGCTGCGACAACCGCAGCCAGCATCCTCGTGCGGGGGAAGCGAAGGGTGCGAATCATGGGTCTGCCCTCTCTCAGGCTGTCGCGACTCGGCCGGCGTACCGCTGGGTCCATCCGTTGCCGGTGTCTGCGGTGATGATGACGTCGTAGTAGCCGTCCTGCGTCGGCCAGTCGAACTCGGTGGAAGCGCCGCCCGCAACGTGGATGACCTGCGTGCCTCCCGCGAAATCGTTGGCGACCAGCTGGTAACGCACCGACTCGCGGCCGTCGTTGTCGAGCGTGATGGCGATCTTCGCGCCCGCGCCCTTCGTGAGCTTCACGTTGACGCGCGGGATCCCGAGGTCTCGCTCCGTCGATGGCACGATCTGGCCGGCGAACGAGCGCACGAACCCGTCGTTGCTGTAGATCGTGAAGGCGTACTTGCCGTCCGTCTTCGTGGCGTCCCACACGTACTGTTTCGTGCCGCCAGCCACCACGGTGAACGGGGTGTTTGAAAACGCCAGGTACTTGTCGGGGAACACCTGGAAGCTGAGCGCCTTGCCCGCCGGGCCATCCACATTCATGGTGGCTGTGACCGTGCCTGCCGCGCGATCCTCGACGAGCGTCGCATGGCCCTGGAACGGGAGCGGGCGGTGCTTCAGCTGGTCGGCCGCGACGGTGACCGCGATCTCGGCGACCGGGTCTGCGAACGTGACCGGGCCGATCTGCGGGTGCGCGAAGTCGAGCGCGCTGGTGAGGTCGCCGACGACCGAGCGGCGCCATGCGCTGATGTTCGGGGACGTGAACGGTGTGCCGAGGTAGCCGGCCCAGGTTTCGAGCAGCTTGATGATCGAGGTGTGATCGAAGACCTCGGATGCCACCCATCCGCCGCGCGTCCACGGGGAGACCATGATGAGCGGCACGCGCGGGCCGAGGCCGATGGGTGAACCGCCCGTTGTCACGAAGTTCGAGACATTGATCTGCTCTTTGCCGCTCGTGTATTCGTTTGCCGTTCCCGGCTCCGCGTATGGCGGCAGGACGTGGTCGAACTTTCCGTCGTTCTCGTCGTAGTTGACGATGAACAGTGTGCTGTTCCAGAGCTCGGGGTTGTCCTGCAGCGCCTGGAGGATGCGGGCCGCATACCGCTCGCCGTGCTGCGAGTCTGCACTCGGGTGCTCGCACCATCCGTACGGTGCCGTTACCCACGACACCTTCGGCAGCGGGAAGTCTGCATCGGGCTCGCACGCCGCGATGAAGTCTTTCAGCACGTACTCGAGATTTTGTGCTGAGTCGTTGTTCGGCGCGACGGAGCTCGCCGGGCCGGCCGCGTAGTACTGCGCGTTGGCCCGCCAGATCAGTCCGGTGCCGGGGGTGAGCCTCGGGTCGGACGCGGCAACCCCGTTGGGGTCGAGGCCCTTGAAGTACTTCAGTTCGTTGTCGCCGTAGTCGCCGAACCAGTCGCTGCGGTAGGCGGCCCTGCCGCCAGTGCCCGATCCGCTGTTGTCTGAGAACATGCGCCAGTCGATGCCGGCCAGCTGCAGCTGCTCCGCCGCCGTGATCCAGTTGCGGTCGTAGTTCGACTCGTCGCTGTTGCCAACCTCGCCGTTCGAGGTTCCGCTCCAGTGGTATTTGCGGTTGCAGTCGGTCGGCCCGAGGATCGAGCAGAAGTACTGGTCGCCGACCGCGAACTGCGATGCAACCGACCAGTAGAAAGACATGTACGCGGGCGAGTGATAGTTCATAGACTCCGCGCCCTTTTCCTGTACCCAGGTGTTCCAGCGGCGGCCGTTCAGCGTCGTGAAGGAGTGGTCGGTGCCCCAGGTACTGTCGTCCTGCTGCGCCGTGTGGATCGCACCAGCCGCATCCCGCTGCTGGAAGACGTTCGTGCCATCCTGGAAATTGAGCGCCTGCTTGTCGTTGAATCCGCGCACACCCGGCAGCTGGCCGAAGTAGTGGTCGAACGAGCGGTTCTCCTGCATCAGGATGACGACGTGCTTCAGGTCGGCCATCGTGCCGGTGAAGCCGGTCGGGATCGTGTAGTCCGCCTCCTCGACCGGGCCGCCGGGTTCGGCAGACACCGTTGCGACCTTGACACCGGCCGTGACCGCAACGGCGGCGGCTGCGACGCCGGCGCCCTGCAGGAGGCGACGCCGGGAGACTCCGGTTTTCGGGTCTGCGTCGGGCTTCGTGGAGTCGTTCATCGGGGGTAGCTCCTGTTTTTTAGTTGCGGTGTTGAAGTAATTTGAGCCAGACCGGATGAACGGCAGATGAACCCCCGGGGTAGACCAGCCGACCACCGTCGGTCTGGTCAATTACGACCTGCGCGTCGCTGTCAAAATGGGTTTCATGAGCGGCCAGTTGACTGATATTCGGCATCTGGTGGTGCTCGGCGCGGAGCAGTCGCATGTCGCTGAACCTGCCGCGCTCACCGCCCTCACAGCCCGAGCGACCGAGTGCCGCGCGTACCACCTTGCCCCGATGGGCGAGGATGCCGGGGCACTCTGGCAGCAATTTGGTGCTGCTCTCGTCGCCGCGGGCTACAGCTTCGCGGGTCATCCGGGCATCGACCGGCTCCTCGGCGACCTGGCGGCCGACTCGCTGGCGGATGTCACGTTTGCCGAGGTCGACGACGCGGGCGTCGCTCTCGTGCTCGCGGCTCTCGATAGCTCGCCGGAGGTCGCCGCGACGACGCTCGTCGCCATTGCCACCGGCGGTGGAGTTGCCCTGCCGGTCGTGACGGAAGATGGCAGGCTCGGCGACCCGGGGATCCTGCTGCTTCTGTCCCCGTGGACGCCGGCCGGCTGGGTCAGCGAGGAGGTCTTCGACCACACGTCGCTGATGCGCTTCTGCGAGCGCTGGACGCGTGAGCGCGGGCGGGAGGTTCGCGCGGAGGTGCCTGCGTGGCGCCGAGCGGTGTGCGGCGACCTCCTCCGCGCCATCGAATTGCGGGATTCCGACGAAATCGGACCGCTGCCCGAGATTGCAGGCCGCAAACTTGCTCGGCCGGTACCGTATTTTGCTGTCGCGGATATCCGGATCGGCGAGGAGACCGTCGCGCTGCGGCTCGGCAACATCGGACCGGTTGCGACGCTCGCCGCCCCATTCGTTGTCGACGACGGCACCACGGTCAGGAGTCTCGTCGTGGCAGGCTCGCCGCTCGACGACCAGGTGCACGCGCGCGTGCCAATCACTGTGACTGACGGCAGGTACGACGTGACCGTGCTCGGGCCGAACCACTTCCGACGCCGGTTCGCAGGATCATTTCCGGATGTGGGCGTGCACTGCACCGCCGACTTCGGGCGCGACCCGTGGTTCCCCAGCCTCACCCTTACGGTTTGGCACGACCAGAACCTGCCCATCTTCTTCTGGATGGAGCGGCGGCTGGGTGAGCGGGCAGCATCCAAGGCGGCAGGCTACGGCTCTGGCACCCTGGAGCGCCTCCCCGGCCCCCGACAGACCGCCCGCTTCAAAGAGGAGCCGGGAGCCAACACGTTCGGCTGGTACGACGTCGCGGTCACCACGAATGCCGACCCGCACTGGTTGCGGGAGTATTCCGGGCACATGCCGGTGGGGATGCGGCCGACACTGGGCTACTGAGCGTGCTGGCGGCCGCGGCTAATCCCTGCAGTGTGGTCGTTTTCGCTCTCGGCAAAAGAACGTTCTCGGCTGGGAACGGTGGGTCATGAAGGCCCCGCGGAAGAAGCCTTTGGCAAGGGCAACGCAGCCTCACCCGCCCCCACGGCGATATCTCCAACTGAACCGACAACTGTCGCGGTGAGCACTGCGACTACAGCCAAAGCGACCATCCCCACGACCGCCCACGTGTCGCCCCAACTCCATTTGCCGGTGAGGTCGTTGCTGTTGATGGGGTCGTTGGGGTAGTTGTAATCATTGCTGTTGCCGCCGGCGATCGGGTCGGTTTCGATGAACCGCCCCAACGCGGGAACATACTGCCTCGCCCCCATCTCAATCGTCGCAATATCGCCCTGATGCTCATACAGCTTCCCCGCAGAACCAGCCCACCCCTTATCCGCCAGACCCGGCGCGTTATCCGCAACCGCATCATCCGACACGTTCGTCCCGATATCACCGGTCACCGGGTCGATGGGTTGACCGAACGGGTCATACGCCGCCAACCCACCAACCCGGGCACCCGCACCATCACACCGGATGATGTTGTCGCCATGCAGATTCGGATACGACCACGACTGGCCACCCGATACCGGGATCGCAACCGACACCCCCACCCGGCAGGGACACATCTGTTTCGATCAGAGCACTCGACCCGTCGAGGATGAACGGACCCGAATACCGGTACACGGTCGGGGAACCTGTGTTTGGGGTCAGAGTGCGCTGCACCGCACCCCCGGACGCATCCGAACTTGCCCATCCCGGAGCCATTCGACGCTGGAACCCTGCGGAGCCGAGCGGCGGGCTGTTGCGCTGGCAACTTCGCACATCGCGCGACCATGGTCAGCGGAGGTTCGTTCGAGGCGGGAACCTTGGAAGGCGTAACGTCAACTGCATACCGAGTGTCGGTGTGCAATGGTGTCTGCACGGGGAGGTTGCGCTGGGCAAGGGCGTGTCGGCGTTACGTGGGGCGAAGAAGGTGCTTGGAGCAATCCCGTCAGGCATCGCGAAGCTCTTCGGAATTGTCGAACTCTTGCTGCCGGGCACTGTCATTACTCCGCGTCAGTTTCGTGACACTGATTTGGGCGCAGATTTTGAGGTCAAGACTCAGACGCGCGCCAAGGCTACTCGCCGGAATTGACTCTCGTCTTTCGCATCAACGCAATATCCGACCGGAGCTTTCGTGGCTAGCAGCAGGGCGCAGTTGCCCCGTCGGTCGTCATCGTTAAGTGTCGACCGCGACGGGTCGATCAATTTACGCCAGGGCTCGTAAAAGACCACATCTCGGCACAGCCTCCACCGATACCAGCAGCGAGTCCTCCACCTCCCCCTTCAGGAAGCCAGCTGCCATCGTCCAACCCGTTGCCGACTTCGCCGTAGCCGCCTACCGCGAGCTCGGCATCGCAAGCCAGGCTTTGAGAACCACCGTTCATGTACGACTGAAGCTCACTCTCTATGCCAAGTGTGTAGCCCGCGTCTATCTTGAGCCCGACTCCAACGGGCGTAATGTCGTGGCGCTCTCCATTTTGATCAACCCCGGTTGCTGTACTCAGACAGATAATCACGCAGATTCCGCCGCCACCCACGACCATGAAGCGGGCGTCTCTCGCCTTGTTGAATGCCTTTACCTGCCTCTTGTTGAGTTTGTTAATCTGCGCCAGGGCCCAAGCGCGGTTGGTCGCATCGGCTTCCCGCGCCTTCTTCTTCTCAGCGGCTCGCACTCCCGGCTGGTTTAGCCAGTCGTACCGTTCAACAAGAGCGTCCTTGCCGGTGAGGTCAGAGCTGTTGATGGGGTCGTTCGCTAAAGTACGCCTCCACGACGGACTCGACGGGCGAGCTTCACCAGGGTTCCCATGACCTCAGAAGAACGAACCTCGAGTCACTAAGTTCCGG
>DASYEE010000083.1:0-37511 GCA_036499165.1 Galbitalea sp.
CGCAGGGTGTCGGGGTTGCCGATGTTCTCGACGCGATCGGCGTCGGCCACTATCCCGGCACGCAGATGCCGGGGGATGTCGGAAACTTCGCGATCGCGGCCCACCGACACGCCTACGGTGGAGGGTTCCAGTACCTGCACGAGCTGCACGTCGGTGACTCCGTTTATGTCGGTACGAAGTCCGGGTGGTACCAGTACACGTTCCGCGACATCCAGTATGTGCAGCCAACCCAGGTGAACGTGCTCCAGCCGGTTCCGATGAGCCCGGGCGTCAAGCCGACCAACCGGCTCATCACGATGACGACGTGCAACCCGTTCTTCTCAACGGCCGAACGCATGGTCGCATACGGGCTTTTCGACAAGTTCTACCCGCGCGCCGGTGGGCCGCCGGCCGCGATCGCCGCCGCAGTGAAGAAAGGCTGAGCGGTGTACGCAGCCCTGTGGAGAGTCCTGCCTGGCCCGTGGTGGGTGCGCGTGCTCATCCTGCTCGCTCTCGTCGCAGGAATCCTGGCGTTGTGCGTCTACGTGGTCTTCCCGTGGATCCAGCCCTACGTATCCCCGCCACCGCCCGAGACGGTCGCGCCGAGCTAGCTCAGGATCCGGTGCAGACCGTGATCGAGATAGTCGATCTCTGTGCGCGCTCGCCCGGCGCGAGGGACTGGCTCGTCACCTTGCCGCCACTGCATGTGCTGTCCTGCACCGGTGTCACGTTCAATTGCAGGGCAGACAGAGCCTTCCCCGCATCCGATGCGGTCATGTTCACCACGTTCGGCACGAGCACGAGGCCAGTCGACACGAGCACGTCGACCGACTCCCCGGCCGTCCCCCCGGAGCCAGCCGGCGGGGTGGATGAAATGATGACGCCCTTCGGGATGTTGGGCGAATCCTGCTGGGTGGCCTTACCGAGCGTGAAGCCGAGACTCGTGAACTGCTTTTTCGCGTTCGCGACCGATTGTCCGGCCACGTCGGGAATGCTCACCGAGCTTTGCCCGATGGAGACATAGACCTTGATCGTCTGGTGTGGTGGCACGGAGACGCCGGCTGCGGGGTCTGTGCGGATGACGACGTTTTGCTGCACCGTTTCGCTGGTTTCGCTCTGCTCCTGTGGCACCAGTTTCATGTTCGTCAGCTTCGCCTTAGCCTGCGTGTACGTCTGCCCGGTGACCTTGGGAACGGTTACCGACAGCCCGTTGCCGATGTTGCCTGCTGAGTCGTTCAGGTGCAGCGCCCACCAGGAGATTCCGAAAACGACCACGAGCATCAGCGCGATGCCAGCCCAGATCCAGACCACCGGAGGTCGGGATTGCGTGCGTGCACCGCGGGCTTCCTGGTCGATCGTGAGTTGCCGCAGCGCTGCCTCGGAACCGGAAGTCGCCTGCGGGTTCACGCCGAACAGCGTCGCGTTGAAGTCGGATGCCGGGGTCGACGTGCGACGCACCGGTGCAGTTCCGGCGCTGGCGGCTTCGACCTCCTCGCGGAACTCCGTGGCGCTCTGGAACCGCTGGAAGCGATCCTTCGACAGGGCCCGCAGGACAACGGCATCGAGGGCCGGAGACACCTTCGGGTTCTGCGTGCTCGGCGGGATCGGATTCTGGTTGACGTGCTGGTACGCGACCGCTACCGGGTTCTCGCCGCGGAACGGCGCCTGCCCGGTGAGCAGCTCGAAGAGCACGACGCCGGTCGAGTAGAGGTCGGTGCGAGCGTCGACGGCCTCGCCGCGCGCCTGCTCGGGTGAGAAGTACTGCGCCGTGCCGACGATCGCGCTGGTCTCGGCGATGGTGGCGGCGGAGTCGGAAATCGCGCGCGCGATTCCGAAGTCCATGACCTTCACCTGGCCGTTCTTCGCAATCATGATGTTGCCCGGCTTGATGTCACGATGGATGACGCCGGCGCGGTGGGAGTATTCGAGCGCGGTGAGCACCTGCACGATGATGCGAACAGCCTCGGCCGGGTCGAGAGCGCCCTCGGCAAGGATGTCTTTCAGCAGTCGGCCGTCCACGTATTCCATGACAATGAACGGAATCTGTGCTTCATTGCCGCGCGGGTCGGTGACGGTCTCTTCGCCTGCGTCGAAAATGCGGACGATCGTTGGATGCGCCATCTTCGCGGCGTCCTGTGCCTCGCGTCGAAAGCGGGTGCGAAAGGTTGGGTCGTTCGCGAGGGCGGGCTTCAGGAGCTTGATGGCAACACGGCGGCCGAGGCGTGCATCCGTTCCGACGCGCACGTCTGCCATGCCCCCGCGACCGATCAGCTCACCGATCTGGTATCGCCCAGCCAGCAGGCGCACGCCTTCACTAACGCTGTCTGTCACGAATCGCTTCTCCCGTGTATCGCTCGCAAATGCCCTGTCAGTGTACCCGGTCGCCTATGGGCGACTGCCTAACCGATAGGGAACTGCAGCGGTTGCGAAGGATCGGACTGGATCTGCGAGCTTCCCGTTCCGCAGAGCGCGACAACCGAGACGGAGGTGGTTCCCGTCGTGCCTGTCGTGATCTGGAACATCGTGTCGGTCGGCAGCAGCGGGTTGCTCTCCGATGTCAGGCCGTTCGTGACCGTGACGTTCCAGCCCGCGAGAGGCAGGGCGGCCGGGCACCCGTTATACGGCGTCGACAGGGTCACGTTGTACTGCGTCGACGCTGTGTACGGGGCAACGCCATCGGTGGTCGGGGTGTTCGGCGCCGGCGGAGTCGCGACCGGTCCGTAGAACGAGACGGTGACGTTCGTGCCGGGAGCGGTTGGTCCCGTCGGGTCGAGGTCGTAGGCGAGGCCGACCTTGGACGCGGTCGGCGCGGGGTTTCCGGTTTCGGGGTTCATGGTCATCCCGAGGCCCTGCAGGTAGGTCTGCGCCTGGTCCTTGTTCTTGCCCTGGATGTTCTTGGCCTCGAGATCGACGAGGGTCGGGGTGGGTGTCGGAGTCTGCGATGGAGTCGCAGGCGCGGTGGTCGTGGTGGCAGCCGGTGTCTTGGTGTGCACCGGCTTGCTGGGTGCCGCGAGCAGCGCGATGAGAGTGCCGACCAGAACGAGGACAAGGAGGGCGACGAGGATGATGAGGGGCCAGGTCCAGGGGTTCCGCTTCTTGGTGACGGTCGGCGCAGTCGCGGTGGTTGGCAGCACCGTGGTCGACGGGAGAACGCGGGTGGCGGCAGTCGGTTGCCCGTAGTTTGCCCCTGCCGTGAGCGCGAGCGAACCCGTGCCGATGATGCCGGGCACCGACGCCGCGGCGGCCGCGACATCCCCACGACGGAGCGCCTGGGCTGCGCGCGCGAGATGCGCTGCGGAGGCTGGGCGGTCGGCCGGGCTCTTCGCGATGGAAGCGTAGACGAGGTTGCGTACCGGCTCGGCAATCGTGGCCGGGAGTTCTGGTGGCGTCTCGTTGATCTGCGCCATGGCGATCGCGACCTGCGACTCGCCGGTGAATGGCCGTCGACCGGCGAGCGCCTCGTACGCGACGATACCGAGGGAGTAGATGTCGGTGGTCGGAGAGGCGGGATGCCCGCTCGCCTGCTCGGGGGACAGGTACTGCACCGTTCCCATGACCTGGCCGGTCGCCGTGAGCGGAACCTGGTCGGCAATGCGCGCGATCCCGAAGTCCGTGATCTTGACCCGGCCATCCGGTGTGATCAGCAGGTTGCCCGGCTTGATGTCCCGGTGGACGAGACCGGCGGAATGGGCAGCGTGCAGCGCGTTGGCTGTCTGCGCGACGATATCGAGGACGCGGTCTGTCGAGAGGACCCGTTCACGCTCGAGGATGGTGGACAGCGCTTCGCCGGGGACGAGCTCCATGACGAGGAACGCGCTGCCCTCTTCTTCGCCGTAGTCGAAGACGTTGGCGATGCCCTCGTGGTTGACCAGGGCGGCGTGCCTCGCCTCCGCACGGAAGCGCTCGAGGAACCCCGGGTCGCCCAGGTATTCGTCTTTGAGGATCTTGATCGCGACGGTGCGCCCGATCACGAGGTCGGTTGCCTGCCAGACCTCGCCCATGCCGCCGATGGCGACGCGGCTGGACAGCTGGTATCTGCCCCCGAAGGTGAGCCCGCTCGTGGGTCTCATTTGTTTAGCACCGCCTCAAGTACTGCCTTGCCGATTGGTGCAGCCACCTGGTTTCCCACGGCGTCCTGGCCGAAGCCGCCACCATTTTCGATGACAACCGCAACTGCGACCTTCGGGTCGTTCGCGGGGGCAAATCCGGTGAACCAAAGCGTGTAGGGATCGTTCACGCCGTTCTGCGCTGTTCCGGTCTTACCAGCCACTTGAACCCCTTCTATTGTGGCATTGCTTGCAGCGCCATCCGCGACACTCGAGATCATCATGTCGCGCACTGCTGCTGCCGTTGCGGCACTGATCGGATTACCGTAGACGGTCGGTGTGAGCGTCTTCAATGGTGAGAGATCGGGCTGGATGATGCTCTTGATGAGCGTCGGCTGCATCTCGGTTCCTCCATTGGCGATCGCCGCCGAGTCCAGCGCGATCTGCATGGGCGTTACGCGGTCGTCGCTCTGGCCGAATGCCGAGAGCATGACCTGGGGCGGAGTCTGCCCGGTCGGGTAGATGCTCGGTGTCACGCGTACCCCGTTGCCGGCCAGGTCGAACGTGTGCCCGAACCCGAATCGCGTCGCGTAGTTCGACAGCGTGTCTTCGCCGAGTGCCGCGCCGACCTGCGCCATGGGGATGTTGCAGCTCAGTCGAATCGCGGTGGCGATCGTCGCGGTGGCGCCGGGGCCGCAGGTCGCGCGGGTTGAATTGTGGATAAGGG
This sequence comes from Galbitalea sp., assembly GCA_036499165.1. Lineage (GTDB taxonomy): Bacteria > Actinomycetota > Actinomycetes > Actinomycetales > Microbacteriaceae > Galbitalea. The sequence continues at coordinate 4,753 of DASYEE010000083.1, forward strand.
ACGACGACTGCGGCAGCTTCAGCGCGGCCGGATTCGGGAACGCGGAGTCTGCCTGGAACTGTCCGCTGTCAAGCGCCGCTGAGGCAACGACCAGCTTGAAGACCGAACCCGGGTGGTAGAGATCGCCCGCAATCGCGCGGTTGGTGAGCGGCTTGTTCTTGTTGTTCTTCAACGCGTTGTACGCCGCAAAGAAAGCGGTGTTGTTGTGCACGGAGAGCGTGTTCGCATCGTAGGAGGGCTTCGAGACCATCGCGAGAATGGCGCCCGTCTTTGGATCAATCGCGACAACTGCCCCGCGGTTGGGACCGAGCGCGTCATACGCGACCTTCTGCACCTGGGGATCGATCGTCAACTGCACCGATGCACCCTTGGACGGCTGCCCCGTCACGGTGCGCTCGAGGTTCCCGAGGAACTGGTCGTTCGACGTGCCACTCAGGTACTGGTTCATTGCGCCTTCGACACCCGGGTTGGCTTGATTGAAGGTGAAATAACCGGTGATATTCGAGTACATTGCCGAGTTGGTGTACACACGCTGGTATTTGTACTGGTCTTTCGACGGAATGGATTTCGCGAGGACGTTGCCGTCCGCATCCAGGATTTCGCCCCGCTGGGCGGAGTAGCTGTCGTCGAGGGCACGGGTGTTGCGAGGGTCGACAGACAACTGGTCGACCGAGAACACCTGGATGATCGTCGACGACGTGAAGAGCGCGAGGAACATCAGGAGCACGACCGTGCTCACCCGCCTGACCTGCTTGTTCACTCGATCACCACCCCGGGCTGAGTGCGGACGGTGTCGGAAAGCCGCAGGAGAAGCGCGGCGATGATCCAGTTGGCGACGAGCGACGACCCACCTGCGGCGAGGAACGGAGTTGTCAGGCCGGTAAGCGGGATGACGCGAGTGACGCCCCCGATGACGATGAAGACCTGCAGCGCGATGACGAACGAGAGGCCGACGCCGAGCAGCCGGCCGAAGTCATCCGGCCCAGCGAACCCGATGCGGAAGCCGCGGGAGACGAACAGCAGGTACAGCGCGAGGATGGCGAAGACGCCGATGAGACCAAGCTCCTCGCCAAGCGACGAGAAAATGAAGTCGCTGAAGGCGAGCGGTGTCGTGTTCGGTCGCCCGCGGCCAAGACCCGTGCCCGTGAACCCACCGTGGGCGAGGCCGAAGATGCCCTGCACGATCTGGAAGCTGCCGTTGGTGTGGGCCGTGTAGTCCTTATCGCTGAACGCATTCAGCCACCCCTGGACCCGGCCGTTCACATAGCTGAGCGCGGTGTAGGCGACGAACGCGCCGCCGGCGAACAGGGCCAGGCCGAGCACGATCCAGCTCGCCCGGCCCGTCGCAACGTACAGCATCACAAGGAAGAGGCCGAAGTAGAGAAGCGAGGTCCCGAGGTCTTTCTGGAACACCAGCACGATCATGGATGCCGCGAACACGACGATGATCGGGCCGAGATCCCGAGCTCGCGGGAACGTCATCCCAAGGAATTTGCGACCGACCATCGACAGCGAGTCGCGGGCCGTCACGAGGTACCCCGCGAAGAAGATCGCCAGCGCGACCTTGGCGAGCTCGCCCGGCTGGAACGAGAACGGGCCGATGCCTATCCAGACGCGCGCGCCGCTGATCGTTCTGCCGATCCCGGGCAGCATCGGCAGCAGGAGCAACACAACACCCGTGAACATCGCGATGTAGCGGTAGCGCTGAAGTACCCGGTGGTTGCGGATGATCAACAGCACGGCGATGGCAATGGTGATGGCCATGCCGGTCCAGACGATCTGCTTGATGCCGAGAGCATCCCAGCCGGTGCGGCCGGCCGCGATGTCGATGCGATAGATCTCAGCGATTCCGATACCGTTCAGCACGGTGATGATCGGAAGGATGAGCGGGTCGGCGTTCGGCGCAACGACCCGCATCACGACGTGCATGGCGAGGACGAGCACTGCGAGACCGGCCGAGAGCGACAGCGTCGTGGTGTCGACTTTGCCGAGTGCCCCCAGCTGCACGAGCACGAGTGCCAGCGCGACAATCCCGCAGGCGAAGACGAGAAGGACAAGCTCGAGGTTGCGCAGTCGGGCCGGCGTGCGGAGTCGGATTCGGATGGTGTTTGTGAAGGTCGTGCGAGGCGCGGAGCCCGTGTCGACGGAATCGCGCGTGGGGATCGGTGCGGTGACGCTACTGCGTTCTGGCATCGGCTAACCGATCGACGATCTGCTTGGCGAGGTTCAGGTCAGCGGCGTTAATGGTCGCACGCACCTGCTGCTGGTTGAAGGCGGGCAACTCATCCAGCGTGATGTCGGTCTTCTGGTACACAGTCGACAGCGAGATCGGGCCGATGCCCTGCTGCACCCCGCGGTAGATGGCGACCGTGCCGTCGTCATTGCCCACGTAGTAGTGCGACTGGGTCCACTGGTACGCAAGGATCACGCCGGTGACGACGGCGATGACGACGACCGCAATCGCGACCAGCCACGTGATTCGGCGGCGGCGCGCGCGCCTGCGGTCTTCGAGGATGAGCTCGTCGAGGTAGTCCTCGGACTCCGGCTCGAAGTGACTCGGATCCGGCTGGGTCGCTTTCAGGGGGTGCAGCAGGAGAGTCGGCAGGCGCAGGGATCGGCGCGCGCTGTCGCTGTCGAACGAGAGGGGGCTGGCGGCCGAGCCCACCGTGATCGGGGGGATGTGCATCGACGAGTCTGGCGCGTCATCGATATCGAGGACCACCACCGTGACGTTGTCGGGAGCACCGGCGTCGAGGCTCTCCTTGACGAGCTTGTCGGCCGCGTCGTTCGTGTTGTCGACTGTGGCTAGCACGTGCTCGATCTTGTCGTCAGACACGTAGCTCGAGAGCCCGTCGGAGCAGATCAGCCAGCGATCGCCCGGCGCAGTGTCGAGCACCTGCGTGTCGATCTCTGGCGCGGCATCCACGTCTCCGAGTACGCGCATGAGCACGGAGCGGCGCGGGTGTACCGCCGCCTCCTCTGGCGTGATGCGGCCGGAGTCGACGAGGCGCTGAACGAAGGTGTGGTCGGCGGAGATCTGCTCGAGCTTGCCGCCGCGCAGGCGGTAGATGCGGGAATCGCCGATGTGGGCAATCGCGACCTGGTGCCCGACGCGCACGATGCCGGAGACAGTGGTGCCCATTCCCGTGAGCTCGTTGTGCTCGAACACGGTCTCGGCCAGCAGTGAGTTCGCCGCGATCAGGGCTGACTGGAGGGCGAACACCGCGTCGTGTGCGGAGGTGTACTGGCGGTCGACTTCGGTGATGCGACGGATGGCGATCGCGGATGCGACATCCCCGCCCGCGTGGCCGCCCATGCCGTCAGCGACGACGAAGAGATAGCTGCCCGCGTAGCCGCTGTCCTGGTTGTTGGCGCGGATTTTGCCGACGTTCGAGACGGCGGCGCTCTTGACCGTCGGAGCCTTGTCAGGGGTGGCCATCGGTTAGCGCCGCAACTCGAAGCTGGTGGTACCGATCGTGATGGGCGTATTGAGCGGAACGGGGGTTGGCAGCGTCACGCGCTGGCCGTCGAGAAAGGTGCCGTTGGTCGAGTCCAGATCCTGCACCACCCACCCATCGTTCCAGAGCATGAGGCGTGCGTGGTGCGTGGAGGTGTAGTCATCGCGAATTACCAGCCCGGATTCGCTCGAACGCCCTATCGCAAGCTGTTCGCTCGGGAGGTCGATCTGCAGTCCCTCTTTGGGGCCGGATGTGATGACCAGTCGATGAGCGACGTCGCGTCCTCCGCGGGGCTCGGCCGGGGCAGACTCGGATCTTCCCCCGCGCGGAAGGAGCGGCGTGTTCTGCTGTTCCGGTTGCGGCGCGAGCGCGCCGATCGGTTCGGTCAGCTGTGCTGCAGCAGCAGCGGGCGTGACCGGCGCCGCAGTTGGAGCAGGCTCAAACGGGCTCGTCGCGCGACCCTGCGCCTCCGCACCCTGCTTGCGCGTTCGCTGCCCGAACAGGTCGGAGCGAAGCGCGAAAACGACAGCAAACACGAAGACCCACAGCACCGCAAGGAAAACCAGGCGGAGGATGAGCAGTGTCAGATCGCTCATCTATCCGTTCCGGCCGTTGTCGATGCGCAGGCCGGTGGTCTGGTCTGTGTCGGCTGACTGGGCTAGCACGCGGAACACAATACGGGTTCGACCTATGTCGATCACGGAATCCGGCTCGAGTGGCGCCTTGTGTACCGGGTTGCCGTTGAGTTTCGAGCCGTTCGTTGAGCCGAGGTCGTTGACCTGGCCGCGCTTGCCGTCCCAGAGGACTTCGACGTGTTTGCGGGAGATTCCGGTGTCATCCACGGTGATGTCCGCGTCGGAACCGCGGCCGATGATAGTGCGCGACTGCACGATCGGATGCCGCTTGCCGTTGATATCGAGTACGGGAGTCCAGGCGACCGAACCTTTGACGTTCCCCGAGTCGATGACGATATTGCCGAGGCCGAGAGAGTCGTCAGACTGGAGCTTGATGGAGATGCCGCCGGTAAAGGAGTAGTGCTGGGTGGTCGCGTGACGCTGTACCAGCTGGGTCAGCTCGTCGATGAGTGTCGGGCCGATCGCGCTCATGCGCTCGTAGTCGGCAGGGCTCAGGTGAACCGTGAACTTGTTTGGAACGAGGATGCGGTCGCGTGCGACGACGACGGCCTTGGTGTCGAGCTCGCGCCGGAGGGCACTCGTAATCTCGACCGGTTGCAGACCACTCTTGAAGGTCTTGGCGAAGGCACCGTTGACCGCCCGCTCAAGACCTCGCTCGAAGTTGTCCAGTAGGCCCAAAACTCTTCCTTATCGAAGCGGATGCTTATCTGTCGATGTTAGCTGGCCCGCGCCCGCATTGGCCTGACTGCCAGCCAGCATGCCGTTTCGGGTTCGCTGGCCTGTGGATAATACGTAACGGCTCTATTTGTTTGTGTCTACGGTCTGTGAGGTGTCTCACCACTTTCTGCTCGTAGCCGGACTCGTCCTTGTTGCGGCCATCCTCATCGTGGTTGCTGTGGCGGCCGTCGCCTTTGGGGCTCGATGATGGGAGCGCCAATTGTGCTAATCTCGCTGAGTTGACGACTCGTCGTCGGCGGTCACGCGCGAGTGGCGAAATTGGCAGACGCGCACGGTTCAGGTCCGTGTGCCCGTGAGGGCATGGGGGTTCAAGTCCCCCCTCGCGCACCATTGTCCTATCTCGGGACAGGAAACCGTTGAACCCCTGGGTTCAACGGTTTTCTTGGTTTCTGCGGGCGGAATATCCGATTCAGTGTGCGAGGACCTGGGCGAAGGCTTGGTCAGTGCTTTTGGAGATACAGGATCTGCCCCGCATAAACGTAGGTACCGTACTGCGTCGATTTCACATTGAGCTTCTCGATGGCGTCGCCGTTGAGGAAGCCGAAGCGATGCGCGATCTCGTTCAACCGGTCGCCGCTTGAGACTTTGTACTGGTACGGCGCTCCGCTCTTAGAGGATTCGACCGTGCCGCGGGCGCCGTCAACGACCCCGTAGTCGTGAGGCAGCCCGCCTACGAGCGGTCCGACGCGATGTGGCACGGGTGTCTGCGACGGAGTTGGCTCGGCCGCCGAAGAAGCTGGCACAGTGGTCTGACCGCCCCCGAATGTGATGATCGGGTTCGGTCGGGTGTGCGTCTCACGATCTGCGGATAACAATCCGCAACCCGCTAAGAGGAACAGGCCAGCGCCTGCCACAATGGCCGCGCTTGTCACTCTAAATACGACCCTGAGGGCCGTGTCAGTTGGAAAACTCATCTGGAATTCGGGGCATCCCTTGTTTATCAGTCGTGAACTGAGCAGCAGTACCGCTCACGTCTGCGCGCGGATTCCAAGACGCGAGCTCCACTGTAGGGAGAAGCCAACTCGGCCGAGCAGCACGCGTCAGGTGGCCGATGGGCAGTCCAGACGGCCGAGTCGAAATACTTGTCCATACCGGGCGCGGCGAGCACTACAAAACATTGACCCCGGTCGACGACAACGCGGACTGAACCTGCCGAGGTAGTTGCGATCAGTAATTGGTTCATCCGTGAGGAGAAACGACCCGGCTGAAGTTGGCCGCGCAATGACGCGAGGAAGCGATCGAGTTCTGCAATCGGGACAGGCAATTCTGACGAGGGTGACATTCATCCTCCGTAGTCCATTTTGATCCCGCCATCCACACAGTCGATTCTCGACGACGTGCGCTCCGCGGTCACAGCACCAGTGGGATGGTGAGTCCGCTCGGGCAGGTTCAACAGGATGACCGACCGTGGCAGGGCGAATTCGTCCTGTTGAAGACGTGTCGGCGCGAATGTGTCCTGTTGGCGTGAAGTACGGCAGCCGAGGTGACGCCGAGACGCGGTGGACTCGACCGGCGGCCGCGTCACACCTGGAAGTACAACTCCGTGTGCAGCTTGCAGCCCGGATTGAAGACGGCCAGACACGCGGGGCACGAATCCACCACGAGGTAGTCGGCGATTGTCAGCAGGTGCCCGCACGCGCCGCAGAGCACGGCAGGCTCGTCCCGCCTATCCAGCGGCCACTGCTCTGCGGGGTGATCCGCCGTCTCCGCATGGCAGAGGTGGCACGGGTAGAACTCGCCGCAGCACGCGAACTCGATGGCGATCACGTCGAGCGGCGTTCGGTAGTGGATGCAGCGGGTCTCGTCGTCGACGACTGGTCCGAGAACGCGCGGCCTCGTCGCGGTCATCGAACGCCTCGAGCGGTGAGTGCGTCGCCGAGTTCGTCTGCGTGTTTGAGAGCCACAACGAGAAACGGTACGGCAAAGAGGCGCAGGTGCGCCCGGCCGCCACGTGCGCGCTGGGCGTCGCGCACCTCCCCGGCCAGCCGGGCCAGGATCGGAACAGTGCTGAGAGTCACCGTCAGGAGCAACGCCATCCGTTGCGGGTCGAGCCGGAGGTGTCGCAACGGCGACAGTCCGCGCTCGAGCGCGTCGAGGAGCGCCGTAACCCTGGTCGTCAGCACCAGCAGCGCGGCCAACACGATCGCTGCGGTGACCCGGGCAGTGTTCGCGACCGCAGGCTCCGGCCCGAGGAAGATCAGCTGGCCAGCGACCGTAATCACGATGATCCAGCGGATGGAGAACAGCTGCTTCGCGAGCTCGCGCATCCCGAGCATCCTGTCTCCGAGGCCTGCGCCAGCATAGGCGAGGATGGCCACGCCACCGGCGACTGCAGCCGCCCACCATGTCGACGGCAGCAGCGAGACGCCGAGCACGACGGTGAGGAGCAGTAATGTCTTCGGCCCGGCGGCCATGCGGTGCAGGAGACCGTCGCCGGGGCGATACAACGTCAGCATTTGAGGATCGTCTCGTACTCGGCGAGGATCGCGGCGGGCTCTCCGACCGCAGCCACCGTGCCTCCCGCGAAGAGGACCGCCAGATCGCAGCGGGCTGCCAACTCGAGGTCGTGGGTGACGAGCACCAACCGATGCCCGGCGTCCTCGAACAGGTGGCCCGCAACGCGCCTGGCGTTGCGGGCGTCGAGGTAGGCGGTCGGCTCGTCGGCGATCACCAGTTCGGGTCGGCGCACGAACGCGCCGCACAGGGCGAGCAGCTGCTTCTGACCTCCGGAGAGGTCGTGCGATGCGTGCTCGGCCAAGGCGGTCAGGCCGAAGCGCTCGAGTTCGACAACGACGCGCTCGCGGAGGTCGTCGGCTCGGAGGCGCTCGGCTCGAAGGGAGAACGCTACATCCTCTGCGACCGTCGGCATCACGATCTGGGAGTCCGGGTTGCTGAAGACGAGCGCGATGCGACGCCGCAGCTCGGCAGACTGTTTTGCGGGGTTCAGTCCCAGGATCCGCAGCTCGCCGGCGCTGTGCGCGACGAGTCCCCCGAGAAGCCGTGCGAACGTCGACTTGCCTGAGCCGTTCTCGCCGATTACCGCGACGGTTCGGGCGTCGAGGTCGAGCGAGACATCGTGCAGCACATCCACGTCGCCGAGACGCACGGAGACCGAACTGAGACGGATGCTCACCGCACGACCTCGAGGACCGCGGCGATGCCCATTCCTCCGCCGATCGACGCCGCGGCAACGCCGAGAGTTCCGGCGGGAGCACCGGAACGCGCCAGCCGGGTGAACAGGCGGACGACCGCGACCGCGCCGCTTGCACCCCACGGGTGTCCGAGGGCGAGCGCTCCGCCGTCGGCGCAGACTCGTGGGTCATCTTCGGCGATCCCGAGTCGATCGAGCACTCCCAGGCTCTGCGCGGCGAAGGCTTCCACGATCTCGAATGCCGCGACATCCGCGAGGTCCACGCCCGCCGAGAGGAGGGCAGACTGCACCGCGGGTGCCGCGCCGATCCCGGGCAGCGCCGGGTCGCAGCCGACGATGGCGGAGGCGCGGATCGCAAGGCCGGGCGCCGTGCCCGCTGGCGCGACAACGACGGCCGCGGCACCGTCGCCGATGCGCGTTGAAGTGCCAGCCGTGAGGGTGCCACCGGGGAAGAGCGCAGGCAGCCGGTACAGCAACGGCTCGGCACCGCCGATCGCGTCATCGTGTGTGAGTCCGCCGACCGACACCAGCTCGGCGTCGAAGCGGCCAGCAGCGAGGGCTTCGCGGGCACGTGCGTGACTGCGGGCGGCGTGCGCATCCTGCCGATCGCGCGAGATGCCGTCGTGCGCCGCGAGATCCTCCGCTGCGCGCGTCATGTCGGGGTCGGGGAATCCCGTGGGCGCGAACGGCGCACGGTCATACGGGATGCCGTCGACTGAGCGCACCGGAGCAGTCGACGAGCTCTCGACGCCGCCGGCCACGCGCATCCGGTTGTCGCCAGCGCGGATCGCGGCTGCCGCGTCCAGCACTGCTGCCAGTCCGCTGCCGCACTGCCGGTCGACGGTTCCGCCAGGGATGTCCGTACCGAGGCCGGCGGCGAGCGCTGCCACCCGCGCAGGGTTGCCGCCCGGGCCCGTGCAATTGCCGAGCAGAACGTCGGCAACCGTCGCGGGGGCGCGGGTCGTTGCTTCCGCATCGGCAAGTGCCGCCCGGATGACGGGCGCGATCAGGTCCTCGAGGTGGAAGCCGGCGAGTGCCCGGCCACGCGTGCCGATCGGTGTGCGGCGCGCTGCGATGATCACGGGAGTGCGCTCAGACGACAAGGCGCTCGACCTCCCCGGCCAGGACGCGTCGGACGGCTTCTGCTCGCGCGGGCTTGCCGGAGGCGGTGCGCGGGAGCTCGCCCGCAAACCATCGTCGTGGTCGATGCGCAGCTGCTAGACGCTCGAGGCTTTCGCCGCGCAGATCGAGCGGACCGGCGCCATCCAGCTCGATGAATGCCGCGACAAGTGCGCCAACCGGCTCGCGCGGGAGTCCGAACACGATCGCATCGAGGATGCCGGGGACGGAACGCAGCGCGGCCTCCACCTCGTCCGGCACGATGGTGGCCGACGCGCTCAGGATGGCATCATCGGCCCGTCCGAGCAGGTGGATGCGGCCATCCACGAGCTCCCCGCGGTCGCCGACGCTCGCCCAGTCGCCGTCGCGTCGCAGCGGCCCGGGAGCACCGACGTATCCCAGCGCCACGAACGGAGAGCGCACCCACAGCTCGCCATCGCGGATGTCGACGTCGACACCCGGGAACGGCCGCAGTCCGTCCCCCTCGTCGGCGGCGACGAACGACAACTCGGCTGCCCCGTAGTAGGCGGCGACGCGGATGCCCGCCGCCTCCGCGCGGTCACGCAACGCAGGGTCAAGGTGTGATCCGCCGATAAGAGCAGAATGAACGCGCGGATGAGAGCCGGCGTCGAGCAGCGCGCGCAACGACTGCGGCGTGCCATGCAGGCACATGGCGAGAGAACCAACGTCGTGCGCGTTCGATGGGCTGAGCAGCGCGCGCGGTCCACCCTCCAGGGAGTGAGCGAGCGAGAACAGCGTGAGCGATGCGGAGGGAGGCGCCGGGAGCAGCACTGAGTCGCCCGGGCCGGTCCCCAGCAGCTCGGCTACCGCCGGAAACGAGTCCGCCCACGAGGCAGCCGTGCGCAGCACGATGCGCGGCGAACCGCTGCTGCCGGAAGTCAGCGTCGCCCAGGCGGCATCTCCAGGCAGCCGCGCATCCGCTGCCGTAGCGAGCGCGGCATCCCACTGCGTACGAGACCAGCGATGATCGCCGACGAGAGCGACATTCCCTGCCTCCCGCACGGCACGCAGGTCATCGACCAGCCCAGCCGTGTCATCGCGGAGCACGACGATCATGGCACTCGAGCCGGATCGGGCCGGGACACTGCGGCCTTCGTCGCCCACACCCGACGGAAAGCACGCGGATAGGCGCGCACGAGAGTCATGACGATCGCAGTCGTGATGACCGCCTTTACGATGTCGCCTGGCACGAAGACCAGGCTGGTGAGTGCCGCTTCGCCGAGCGGCAGGCGCGTCACGAGGCTTTGCACCGGGATGCCCGCGGCATAGATGACGAGGATGCCGCCGACCGCGACACCCAGGGCTGTGCGCCACAGCACGGGCTTCCGACCGCCGGCGTGAACGATCAGTCCGATGACGAAGGCGCCCGCGATCCACCCCAGAGCAAATCCGGCGGATGGCCCGAGGAACACGCCGATCCCTCCGCGCCCGCCCGCGAGCAGCGGTAGCCCGACGGCCACGAGAGCGAGCAGTACCGTCATCGAGAGTGCTCCGAGCCACGGACCGAGGATCGCGCCGGCCAACATCACGCCGAGCGTCTGTGCCGTGATCGGCACGGCTCCGAGCACCGTGAATCCACCCGGCAGTCCCAGCACTGCCACGATTCCCGCAAACACGGCAACGCGCGCGAGATCCGTAGCATCGAGTCGTCGGAAGCGACTCGGGGAGGTGGGAGAGTTCGTCACTGTCGCCTCTTTCGCGGTCATTGGCGCTGAAGGGTGTTCACCTGAACACCGTTCACTAGAACGCTGTTCACTATACTGACGCCATGGCGGCAATTGAAAACGTCCGGCGCCACACGCGTGACGATGTGGCACGAACGGCCTTGCAAATCCTTGACGAATACGGATTACCCGACCTCACGATGCGTCGCCTCGCGGCCGCGCTCGACGTGCAGCCGAGCGCGCTCTACTGGCATTTCCCCAACAAACAAACGCTCCTGGCAGAACTCGCCGACCGAATCGTGGCACCGGTCGGCCGGGAGCATGAAGAGCCGGATGCGACACCCGGCGCTCGAGATGCGGCGGCCGCTCTGCGCGATGCGCTGCTCACCTACCGTGACGGCGCTGAAGTGGTGTCGACGACCCTCGCGCTCGGTCTCGGCTCGTCGGCGGCGCGGGACGGGCTTGCAGCTGCCATCATCGCCGACGGGTTCGATGCAGATATCGCTGGGCGAGCCGCGACCGCTCTCCTGCACTTCGTGCTCGGCCATGTCTCCCACGAGCAGCAACGAATGCAATACGACAGCATCGGCGTCGTGACACCGGATGCCAGCATGTCGAAGCAGGGGCACGACGACCCGACAACCGACTTTGCCTTCGGGGTCGACCTGCTGGTTGGCGGACTGGAGCTCAGTCGATCTCGAGCCTGACACACGCGGGGGCCTCCGGTGGGTGCCAAACCACCGGAGGTCTCCGAGTTCGCGTCTCCGCGAAGTGTTAGCTGCTCGTCCACTTCTGGTTGGGGCCACCGTCGCAGTCCCAGCTGCTGTTCGGCACATCGAGACACCGCCCCGAAGCGCTGCTGGCCAACTCGCTTCCGCCGGTTGCCGTCCTGCCCAGCGTCGTCAAAGTTGGCTTCGCAGCCCACGCGCACAAACAGAGATGAACGCTTGGCAAAGTCGCGCTGAGCGTTGGGTTACCTGAGCCTCCACGTGGGGAGCCGAAAGGTAGCTTCGCCTTGGGGCGGCTGCCGCTGTCGTCCTGTGAGAAGGCAGACATGACATCGGTTCCCAGCCAGAGCGAGAGCGATACCAACCGGGGTGATCGGCGCGAGGACTGGTCGCGTTCACGTTCGGCAGGCGACGCCTCCATTCTGCGTCGCGATGCGTCGAGCTATCTGAAGCAGGCAGTGTCGACGCCGTGCCTCAGCTCGATCGATGGCGCGGAGGGTGCGTATATCTTCGGCACGGACGGCACGCGGTACCTCGATTTTCACGGCAATTCGGCTCACCAGATCGGCTACGGGCACCCAAGGCTCGTGGCGGCCCTCACGCAGCAGCTGTCGGCGCTTGCCTTTGTTCCGCGTCGTTTCACGAGCGATGTCAGCGTGGAGTTCGCGGAAAAACTGATTTCGGTGACGCCGGAGGGGCTCGACCGCGTGCTCATGACCACTGGTGGTTCAGACGCGATCGAGGTCGCGCTGAAGATCGCTCGCGCGGCGACGGGACGATTCAAGACGCTCTCGTTCTGGGAGTCGTTCCATGGCGCGGGATTTGGCGCCGCGAGCGTGGGCGGCGAGCAGTTGTTCCGGTCCGGACCGATCGGACCCCTGCTTACCGGCACGGAGCATGTGCCGCCCATCGGCTGCTTCCGTGATCGCTTCGGGCGCGGGCACCGCTTCGATGAGCCGCACACGCCGGAGTGCGGCAGGGCGCTGGCAGAACTCATCGACTACGTCCTCCGCACCCAGGGGGATGTTGCGGCGCTCGTTGCCGAGCCGATGCGCGCGATCCCCGAGATGGCTGCGCCCGGATTCTGGCAGGCCGTCCGCAGGAGCTGCGACGAGACCGGCACCCTCCTGATCTTCGATGAGATTCCGACCGGGCTCGGGCGCACAGGCACGATGTTCGCTTTCGAGCACGAGGGCGTTACACCGGACATCCTGGTGCTCGGCAAAGGTCTTGGCGGCGCGGCGATACCGGTCGCGGCAGTGATTGCAAGGGCCTCGCTCGATGTCGGTGCCGAGTGGGCTTTCGGCCACTACACGCACGAGAAGAACCCGCTCATGGCCCGCGCGGGCCTCACCACACTCGACATCATCGAGCAGGAAGGTCTGGTTCAGCGGTCGGCAGATCTCGGGCTGGTCGCGCTCGAACGCGGTCGTGCCCTCGCGACAAGGTTCGCCGAGATCGGGGACGTGCGCGGCCGTGGTCTCATGATCGGCCTCGAACTGGTGAACCCCGACGGTTCACCGAACCCCGACCTAGCGGAGGCCATCCTTTACGCAGCCCTGCGGCGAGGACTCAGCTTCAAGACGACGATGGGCACCGTGTTGACACTTGCTCCCGCGCTGACCATCAGCGAGAGCGATCTGCACCGCGCGTTCGACATCCTTGAGTCGTCGTTCATCGAGGTGAGAGAAGATTGATGGCACCAATGTCGGTGCGCTCGCGAGCGCCGAAGGCCAAGGACTGGAGCAACAATGACCGGATTCGCCGTCGTCAACCCTTTCACCGGTGAGCATGGCCTCACGGTTCCCTTCGCAACGGAGGTCGTGATCGAGGCATCCATTGCGCGCGCTCATGCCGCGCGCTCGAGTTGGGGGCAGCGCAGTCGCGCGGCCGAACGGGCTGCCGCGATCGGTCGCGTGGCCGACCTGCACGAAGAGCGGCGCGAGGCGCTCGCCGACATCCTCGTGCGTGAGATGGGCAAGCCGCGGTCGCAGGCGCTCGGCGAAGTCGACTTCGCCGCGGAGATCTATCGCTACTACGCCGACAACGCCGAGCGCTTCCTCGCCGACGAGAGCGTGAGCGTCGATGATGGATGGGCGCGGATCCGCAAACAGCCGCTGGGCGTCATCCTCGGGATCATGCCCTGGAACTTCCCGCTGTACCAGGTTGCCCGCTTCGCCGCGCCGAACCTCGTGCTCGGCAACGCCATCCTGCTGAAGCATGCGCCGCAGTGCCCGGAGTCTGCACTTGCGTTGCAGCAGATCTTCGATGATGCGGGAGTCGAGGATGGCGCATACGTCAACGTGTTCGCCTCGAACGAGCAGATCTCCGCGATCATCGCCGACCCCCGCGTGCAGGGCGTCTCGATCACCGGGTCAGAGCGAGCAGGGGCAGCTGTCGCCGAGCAGGCCGGACGCTACCTCAAGAAGGTCGTGCTCGAACTCGGCGGATCGGACCCGTTCATCGTGCTCGGCAGCGGCGACCTGGATGCGACCGTCGAGTCTGCCGTGGCCGCGCGCCTCGACAACAACGGCCAGGCCTGCAACGCGGGCAAGCGATTCGTCGTTGTCGACCACCTCTACGACGCCTTCGTCGAGAAATTCAGCGCCGCCATCGGTCGGGTGACTGTCGCAGACCCGATGGACGACGACACCGAGCTCGGGCCGCTCTCGTCGGTGGCTGCGGCCGAGCGCCTCGAAGACCAGGTCGCGCGCGCGGTAGCCGCCGGCGCGACGAAAGCATTCGACGGCGGACCAAGAGTGAACGCGGCATTCCCTCCCGTCGTGCTCACGGGCGTCAGCGAAGGCAACGACGCGTACCGCGAGGAGTTCTTCGGGCCGGTCGCGCAGGTGTATCGCGTTGCCGACGAGGCTGAGGCGATCACGGTCGCGAACGCAACACCGTTTGGCCTCGGCTCCTACGTCTTCACCGATGACGACGAGCAGGCGCTTCGGGTTGCCGACGCGCTCGACGCCGGAATGGTCTTCATCAACGCGGTCGGGGCCGAGGGCGCACAACTGCCGTTCGGTGGTGTGAAGCGCTCGGGCACAGGGCGCGAACTCGGCGCCATCGGCATCGAAGAGTTCATGAACCGAAAGCTCATCAGGAGCTCCTGACGCGGATCGGCGATTGTTCACCGAGTAATCCTTGACTCCAAGGCACTTTCGCGAGCAATCTGTACCTTGCGAGCCAAATCATGCTCACTACCCGAAGGCGGGCGGCTCGCTCGGAGGCCGCCCATGCGCGTCAACGCTCTCGCCATCACCACCGTCGCCGCGATAGTCGTCGGCGTAATCGCGATTATTTTCGCCTTCGGAATCCCGAGAGGCGGCGACCTTTCGACGCTGCTCCTCGTCATCGGCTTCGCTCTCGTAGGCCTCGGGGTCGTTGGTATCGTCACCCTCGCGAGGCGCGGTCGCTCGAGCTGACGCCCGTTGTCGCCCCGTGAGCCCTACTGGTCGGCCAGGCCCTCGAGCACGGCGATAGACGGCACGAAGTAGGTCGACCCCGTCACGGCAGTAGAGAAATCGAGGATGCGATCGTAGGTTCCGGCTGGCTCGCCAACGAACATCCGTCTCAGCATCGCCTCGATCGTCGCCAGTTCTCCCGCGTAGCCGATGAAGTATGTCCCGAATTCCTTGCTGCCCGGGCTCCCGAACGGCATGTTGTCGCGAAGGATGTCGTGCTCAACGCCGTTCGCGTCCACGATCGTGTTCAGAGACTTGTGTGACGGACGACCGGCATCCTCGAGCTCGACGTTGTCTGCCTTGGTGCGGCCGATGATCGCCTCCTGCTGCTCGGTCGTGAGCGCTCCCCACGCACCGAGGTCGTGCAGGTATTTCTGCACGACGACGTAGCTGCCGCCAGAGAAGGCGGCATCCTCGTCGCCGACCAGTGCCGCGGCGGCGACAGAATTGCCCGTCGGGTTCTCGGTGCCGTCGACGAACCCGAGCAGGTCGCGCGAATCGAAGTAACGGAATCCTGACACCTCGTCGACGACGGCGACAGCAGCATCCAGCTTGTCGAGAATCAATCTCTCGAGCTCGAACGCCATGTCGGCGCGCTCGGCGCGGATGTGGAACAGGATGTCGCCCGCCGTCGCCGGTGCGGTGTGTTTCTCACCGCGCACGGGGCTGAAGGGATGCAGCGACGCCGGCCGCGCGGACGGCGAGAGCCGGTCCCAGAGCAGCGAACCGATGCCGACATTGCACGAGAGGTGCCCGTTCAGGTCGCGGAACCCGACGGCCCGCACCAGCGCGCCGATGTCGCTGATGACATCCCGCACGGTGGCAAGTGCCGCTTCGCTTGCGCCAGCGGCCACGACGAGGAAGATCGCCGATCGCGACAGCGGTGCAACGACATTCTGCGGTTCGATGGGGGTTCGATCCCAGGTGTCGGTCATGCGCGCCACACTATCGGGATTCGGCGCGCGAACGCTCTCGCAATTGTCAGGGAGATGCGGGAACGTAGGGGGAGTACACAAAGAGAGAAGGACCCTTGCCGATGAACAACCCAACGTGGCGACTCCCCGAGGTGCCGAGCTTCGAGCTCGTGAGCCCCGACTTCGAGGATGGCGGCGAGCTGCCGACCAGCGCGCGGTCCGGAATCATGGGCGCGGGCGGCAACGATCGTTCGCCCGAGCTCCACTGGAGCGGCGCACCGGAGGGCACGAAAAGCTTCGTGCTGACGACCTACGACCCAGACGCCCCGACCGGCAGCGGCTTCTGGCACTGGGTGGTCGTCGACATCCCCGGGAGCGCGACCAGCCTGCCCGCGAACGCCGGCGATCCGGAATCCGGCCTGCTGCCATCCGGCGCAAGGCACCAGAACATGGAGGCGGGCTACCCGCGCTTCGTTGGCGCCGCCCCGCCAAGCGGACACGGCGCGCACCGCTACTTCTTCACCCTGTCTGCGCTCGACGTCGATCATCTGGATGTCGAAGCGGATGCCAGCCCCGCAATCGTCGGCTTCACGCTCAGAGACCATATCCTCGGTCGCGCACAGCTGGTTGGAACCACGGAAACGCCGTAGGCGTTCAACCAGCAGAATCGCCTTGGAAAGCTCACAGCAAACCCGCAGGAATCGGGTCGGCCGCAGGGAACTTTCTGCCACAACCCGCTGTTCTATTAGATGAGGGCCGCAGCCAGCGGCACAACCCAAGGAGCTTCATCCAATGACTACCACCGAGTACCGCAAGGACCCGACCGCTATCTCGCAGCTGACCGCCAACCAATACGCGGTCACGCAGGAGGCCGCAACCGAGCCGGCGTTCCGCAACGAGTTCTGGGACAACCACGACGACGGTATCTACGTCGACATCGTCTCCGGCGAGCCCCTCTTCTCCTCCACAGACAAGTTCGACAGTGGATCAGGATGGCCGAGCTTTACGAAGCCGATCGACCCGGCCAACGTCATCAAGCACGACGACAACAGCTACGGCATGCGCCGCACCGAGGTACGGTCCGTCAACGGCGAGAGCCACCTCGGCCACCTGTTCGACGACGGCCCCGTCGCCGATGGCGGCATGCGCTACTGCATCAACTCCGCCGCTCTCCGGTTCATCCCGGTAGACGAGCTCGAGGCCCAGGGCTACGGTGACTACCGCAGCCTGTTCACCACGAAGGAGGCCTAATCATGGCCAGTACTGAAACCGCAATTCTTGCCGGTGGGTGTTTCTGGGGAGCGCAGCAGTTGCTGCGTCGTCGCCCGGGAGTCATCTCAACTCGCGTCGGCTATTCGGGCGGAAACACCCCGAACGCCACCTATCGCAACCACGGTGACCACGCCGAGGCCGTCGAGATCGTTTTCGACCCCTCGCTGATCTCGTATCGCGACCTGCTGGAGTTCTTCTTCCAGATCCACGACCCGTCGACGGTCGACCGCCAGGGCAACGACGTCGGTCGCAGCTACCGCTCAGCGATCTTCTACACGAACGATGAGCAGCACCAGGTTGCAATCGACACCATCGCGGACGTCGACGCGTCCGGCCTCTGGCCGGGCAAGGTCGTCACCGAGGTCGAGCCGGCCGGCGCCTTCTGGGAGGCCGAGGAGGAGCACCAGGACTACCTCGAGAAGTACCCGGCGGGCTACACCTGCCACTACGTGCGCCCGGGCTGGAAGCTCCCGCACCGCGAGGAGCAGCTGGCCAACTAGGCGAAAACCACCGAATGGCCCGAAACCGCGCAGGTTTCGGGCCATTCGTGCGTTCGTGGGGCTGACGGCACTCATAATTCAGTGATGGACCGCAGAGCAAACGCCAGTATGCAGTTCGAGTTGGATTCGGCGACAGAGCTGGTTCTGTCGGTCGCGATCGCGAGCACCAGCGCCGACGAGGAGCTGAGCGTCCTGCAGGGCGGTCGCGCGCTCGCCGTCCGCGAGATCCTCGACCAGCACGGAACTCGACTGCATGTCGCGGATGCCGCGGCCGGCCGCGTGTCGGTCACCTATCGTGTGCGCCAGGCTGGCATCATCCCCGCGCCGGTTCATGATCCGGTCGACCTCATCCGCTACCTCCGTCCCAGCCGCTACTGCGAATCGGACGCCCTGTTCCCCACCGCCCGGAGTGAGTTCGCTGGCCTCGCCGGTCACGATCTGCTGAATTCGGTGAGCTCATGGGTCGGGCAGCACCTCGCCTATGTGCCCGGGTCAAGCCTGCCGACCGACGGTGCCGTGCGAACGCTGCTGTCACGCCAGGGCGTCTGCCGCGACTATGCGCACCTTGTGATCGCACTCCTGCGCGCCCTCGACGTGCCGGCCCGCATGGCTTCGGTCTACGCGCCCGGGCTTGATCCGATGGACTTTCATGCCGTCGCGGAGGCGTGGGTCGATGGCGACTGGCAGGTGGTCGATGCGACGTCGCTGGCTCCCCGGCAGTCGCTCATGCGCATCGCGACCGGCCGCGATGCCGCAGACACGGCGTTTCTCTCGAACAGCGGTGGCTGGCTGACGGGGCTCGAGCTGGAGGTTAGCGCCGTTGCGGACATCCTGCCGCGGGATGACATCAGCCAGTTGGTGCAGTTGGGGTAATTGCCGGCGGGTCGTAAACATCGATGCCGGCTGCGATCGCGACCCGGCGATAGGCGGCCGCGAGGCTGTCGACCGTTTCGTGCGCGTTCAGCCCGCTGGGGTTCGGCAGCACCCAGAGTTGCGCCGCCGATCGTGTCCTCCTGCGGGCCGACGAGCGCGCCCGGCCGGTCGAAGCCGGTGCGGTATGCGGTGATGCCGAGCATTCCGACGACGTTGGGGCGCAGCATCCCCACCCGTTCGGTCAGCGCAATCGCACCCTCGCGCAACTCGCCGGCGGTGAGCTCGTCGGCCCTGGCTGTCGCCTTTCGCACGAGGCCCGAGATGCCGATGCCTCGCTCGATCATGTATTCGCGGTCGCCCGGAAGGAATCCCGTCGATGCGTCGATGACCCGATCGAAAATCCCCGCGCGGTAGAGCGCCGAATAGAACCTGTTACCCCGCCGAGCGAAGTGGGCCTGAACTGCGACCGTCAGGAGGCCGGGATTGATGCCGACGAGCAGCAGCTTGAGGCCTGGCCCGCTGAGATCGGGTATCGTGCCGCCGCGGAAGGAGCCGAGTTCTGCGCGAGTGAAGCCCACGCCCCCACCGTACGCTGGATGCATGGATCTTCACCTCGCAGGAAAGCGCGCCGTCATCGCAGGCGGCAGCAAGGGAATCGGCCTCGCGATCGCTCACGCGCTCG
Source organism: Galbitalea sp. (assembly GCA_036499165.1). Lineage (GTDB taxonomy): Bacteria > Actinomycetota > Actinomycetes > Actinomycetales > Microbacteriaceae > Galbitalea. The sequence continues at coordinate 23,975 of DASYEE010000083.1, forward strand.
CGGCGGAGGGAGCGGATGTCGCCCTGGTCGCACGAGACCAGGCCACGCTCGACGCGGCCCGCGACCAAGTCGTCGCCCACGGCAACAGAGTGCTCGCCATCTCGGCAGACACGACAGATGACGCTGCGGTCGTCGCCATGATCGAGCAGGTCGTCGGCGAGTGGGGCGGGGTCGATATCCTCGTGAACACGGCAGCAGAACCCGCGAAACCGGGCGCGAAGAAGACGCTGGCCGACCTGACCGACGAGGGGCTGCGGCTCGAGATCGAAACCAAGGTGCTGGGCTACCTGCGCACCGCGCGGGCCGCCGCCCCATACATGATCGCGAACGGATGGGGCCGGATCATCAACGTTGCGGGCCTGGCCGCCCGCTCGACGGGATCGACCTGGGGCACTGTCCGCAACGTCTCCGTGTCTGCCATCACGAAGAACCTCGCCGACGAGCTGGGGCCGCAGGGCATCAACGTCGTCGTCGTACACCCGAGCGTCACCGTCACCGAGCGGCTGCACGGCCTCATGGCATCGCAGGCCGAGGCGGAGGGCATCACGCTCGCCGAGGTCGAGGAGCGCTACGCGGCCGGCAACTCCGTCCACCGGATCATCACCGCAGAGAACGTCGCGGATGTCGTGACCTTCCTGGCGTCGCCGCGCAGCATCGCGATCAACGGCGACGCGATCGCGGCCGGTGGCGGCATCCCGGGGCCGATCTACTACTAGGCGACTCTCGCGCGCTGCCTGGGCAGCGCGCGGTCGACGAGGGTGTCGAGGACCCAGCCGAGGTCTCGGCCGGTGGCAGCGAACATCCTCGGCAGCTGGCTGTGCGCTGTGAGCCCCGGCAACGTGTTCACCTCGTTGAGGGTGAGCGTGCCATCGGCGGCCAGAAAGAAGTCGACGCGCGCGATGCCGTCGCAGCCGAGCGCGCGGAACGCCTGCCTGGCGAGACGGATGACGCGCTCCGTTGTCTCCGGCGGGAGGTCGGCAGGCACCTCGAACTCCGCGCCGTTCGCCGTGTACTTGGCTTCGTAGTCGAAGAAGGCGGCAGAGGCGGCGGGGTGCACGCGCAGTGGCGCTCCCGCAATGAGCTCGCCGTCGGCCTGCTGGATGAGGGCGACATCCACCTCGCCGCCCTCGATCGCCGGTTGCACCAGGGCGACATCGTCGTGCTCGAGTGCTGCGCCGATGGCGGCGTCGAGCTCTGCTTCGCGTTCGACCCTCGAGACACCGACACTCGAACCAGACCGGTTCGGTTTGACGAACAGTGGGTAGCCGAGGCGGGCGACGAGGCCGGCGGCAAGGATGCGATTGTGCGCGCCGATGGCGACGCCGTCGATCGTGGGGACACCGGCTGCGGCCAGTACCGTCGCCGTAGTCGATTTGTCCATCGCGAGCGCGCTCGCGAGAACGCCGCAGCCCGTGTACGGGACGCCCGCAAGCTCGAGCATCCCCTGGAGCGTTCCGTCTTCGCCGAAGCGGCCGTGCATGATGGGCATTGCGAGATCGATTCCCGCGAGATCCGGCAGTCGCACGCCCGCAGTCGTGATCGACTCGAGTTCTTCGACCGCGTCAACCCGGTGCCAGCCGCCACGGCGATCGATCCCGAGCAGCGCGATGTCGTACCTGCCGGGGTCAAGGGCGGCGACGACATCCCGCGCCGACCGGCACGACACCTCGTGCTCGTTGTTCGCTCCGCCAAAGATTACGGCCAGCCGCGTCATTCGATTCCCCCGTCGGTGTGGTGCCTGAGGTCGACCCGGGCGCCGATGCCAGCCAGGATGTCGTGGGGCAGGGTGCCCGCAAGTGCTGCCCACTCGGCCGCCGTCGGCTCGCCGCGCCGGGGATCCCCGATGAGCACAACCTCGTCGGCGATCCGGGTCGCATCCGGCACCTCGACAACGAGCTGGTCCATCGAGATCGTGCCGCGCACGGGGCAGCGCACGCCGTCGATCGACACGGAGCCGCCCTCCGACAACGCGCGGGGAACGCCGTCTGCGTAACCAATCGGGATCAGTGCCAGCGTCGTCGCGACGGGAGCCCGCCAGGTGTGGAGGTAGCCGACGCCGGTACCAGCGGGGATGCGACGGAGCTGCGTGACTCGAGACGTGAGTCGCATGGCCGGTTCGAGGCCGTGCGAGCGCCCGGCGACGGTCTCGATGCCGTACAGCGCGGCCGCGGACCGGACCATGGTGAGGTGCGTCGAGGGATGCGCGAGGATTCCGGCCGAGTTCGCGATGTGCACGTCTCGCGGCGACAGCCCGGCGGCCTGGGCGAGGGCGAGTCTGGCGAGCAGCGCGTCGACCGGTGCGCTCACGGCCTGCGCCTCGGGCAGGCCGGCCATGGCAAGGTGCGACCAGACGCCGGATACCCGCACGCGCCCGACCGCCTCGGCCTCGGCGGCCGCAGCGCACAAGCTCGGCCACGCGACGGGTGACGACCCACCCCGGGCCATGCCGGTGTCGAGTTCGAGGTGGACGTCGGCGACGAGCTGTGCCCGGTTCGCGGCATCCTCGATCGCGGCGAGCGTCCCGAGGTTCGCGCACGACAGGGTGATTCCGCGCCGGACCGCAGCGTCGAGGTCGCACCACGGGTCGACGAGCCAGGCGAAGATCGGCGCCGCTATGGCTGCTGCGCGAAGGGCGAGCGCTTCCTCGATCGTTGCCACGCCGAGCCAGCTCGCCCCGGCGGCCAGGGCTGTGCGGGCCACCTCGATCGCGCCGTGCCCGAAGCCATCGGACTTCACAACGGCCATCAGCGGTACACCGCTCGCATCGAGGAGCCTGGCGACATTACGCGCGATCGCGCCGTGGTCGATCGACCGGAGCGCCAGCGGCGCGGTGTCGGTTGTGGCCTCCACGCCAGCGCTCATGCCTGCTCGATGCCGGCGAGGCGATCGCCGAGGAACCTGAGCCCGGCCGACTTCGATGACTTGACGAGCACCAGGTCGCCGGGGCGAAGCTCATCCCGAAGCAACTCGTGGGCGAGCTCGGCGGTGTCGACAAAGAAGGATTGCCCGCGCCAGTCGCGGGCCAGCGACGCTGCGGTGTGGATGTGCCTGGCCCCGGCCCCGACGACGATGAGCTCTTCGACACCGAGCGCTGCAACGAACCGGCCGATCGCCGTGTGTTCATCGTCCGCACTTTCGCCGAGCTCCGTCATCTCGCCGAGCACGGCGATCGACCGTGCGTCGGAGTTGCCGAGGTGGGCAAGGGTTGTGAGCGCGGCGCGGGTCGAGTCCGGGCTCGCGTTGTACGCGTCGTTGATGATGAGAGCCCCCGATGGGGCAGCCAGCACCTCCATGCGCCAGCGTTCCGCCCGCGGCATGGCTTCGATCGCGGCGATCGCCCTGGCGAGGTCGAGGCCGAGCTCGCGGGCGACCGCGAGGGCGGCCAGCGCGTTCATGACGTGGTGTTCGCCGATGATCTGGAGGTGCACTGGCAGCCGACGCGCGCCGACCACGAGGGTGAAGCGGGTGCCGGACGCATCCGACTGCACGTCTTCAGCGCGAACACCGGCGGGCTCCGATCGACCGAACCAGCGCACCTCTGCTGCCGTCATCCCTGCCATCTGGGCGACCCTCGGGTCGTCGGCGTTGAGAATCGCTGTGGCGGTCGAAGGAAGGTCGACGACCATCTCGGCCTTGGCGTGCTGGATGGCATCCACCCCACCGAATTCGCCGACGTGCGCGAGCCCCACCTTCAGCACGACGCCGATGTCGGGCCTCGCGATCGAGACGAGGTGGGCAATTTCTCCCGCGTGACTGGCCCCCATCTCGACGACGAGGTAGCGCGTGTCGTAGTCGATGCGGAGCATCGAGATCGGGGCGCCGACGTGGTTGTTGAACGAACCATTCGGGGCGACGGTGGGAGCCTCGGCGCCAAGGATCGCGCGCAGCAGGTTCTTCGTCGTCGTCTTGCCGTTCGAGCCGGTGACAGCCGTTACGGTCAGGTTGCCGCTGCGCCGCACCCGAGCGACGACCTCGCGGGCGAGATCGGCGAGAGCCGCGACGCCGTCTGCGACCAGGATGACCGGCGCATCCACGCTCACCGGCCGCTCGGCGATGACGAGGGCGGCGCCCTGCGAAACGGCGGCGGCGGCGAACAGATGGCCATCCGTGTCCTCGCCGGGGAGGGCGAAGAAGATGGACCCGGCCTCGGCAAGGCGGGAATCGGTCTGCACCGAGCCGCCCACGATCGTCGCCCGGTCTGCGGGGGAGACCAGCGCTCCACCCACGATGGTGGCGATGTCCCCGAGAGTGAGGTCGATCATGCGGTCGTCGCAGGTGTCGTGAGCATGCTTCAACGCTAGGCAGATCGCTCGCCGCCGGGATCGCCCGCGGGGTGCGCAACGGTCATCCGTTCGTCCTGAATCGGATCATCCTGACGGAGGACGCGGTGGCTAGGCTCGAAAGGTGGAACAAAAGGAGAGGATGCACGATGGCCTCGGCGTATGAACTCGATATCTTCAATGACCAAGAGCACCTGAAATACGAGGCGTGGCTGGGCAAGGATGCCATCGCCGACCTGACTTACCAGTTCGCAGGCGACCGCATCGTCATCATGCGGACGGTCGTGAACGAGAGCTTCCGGCTGCAGGGGGTGGCGACCGAGCTCATCCAGTTCGTGCTCGATGACGTGCGGCGATCTGGCCGCAAGACAACGGTCATCTGCCCGATGGTCGGGGAATTCATCGCGGCGCATCCGGAGTACAGCGACCTGGTCGACGACGTTCACCCGGGCTCAGGCTCGGTGGACGTCGACGAGGTCAGCGACTTCGAGGATGAAACCACGGGCGATCCGGAGGACGACGACCTCTCGGACGTCGACGAAGCGATCCGCTAGCGCGCGGTCGTCGTCATCCGCAGTTCGAGCGCGCCGTCGAGTTCCGCGACTTCCAGGGCGATGCGCAGGCCGGCGAGCTCTCCGAGATTCGCCAGGTGTGTGCCACCGCACGGGATCGAGACGGGATGCCCGGGCAGGTCGCAGTGCCACTCGCGGCGCGCGGTCAAGCCGTCCCCCTCGCGCACGATCTCGACGGAAGCGGCGCTGTCGCGCCACTGCGCAAGCTGCGCGTTTGCGCCGGCCACGACATCCTCGAGAGAGTCGACAAGCACCGCGGTGGTGAAGCCGCGCTTTCGCAGAGACTTGCCGATGCGGTAGACGTCGATCGAGCCGAACTCGGTGATGGTCGAAACCTCGATGGCGATGGCGTCGAAGTTCGGATGCCCAAGTGAATCGATCGCGACCTCCTTCGTCCACGCGCCCGCAAGCCCGGCATTGAGGGCGAGGGATGCCAGGTGACAGCCTGTGTGGCCGGCGGACAGGGCGCGGCGGTAGGTGGCATCCACCCGCACTTCTGCGCTTGCGCCTTCGGCAACCGGGCCGTCCACCAGGTGTGCGACGACGAACGCCCATCCTTCTGTTCCCTTGCGCACAGGGATGTCGCTGCCGAGGAACAACTCAGCACCGTCGGTCGCGCCGACGACGCAGTCGATCAGCGCGAGCGCCGTGCCGTCGACGATCAGTTCGCCGCGGTCGGCGGGCTGGTCAGGCCACGCAGAATCGACCGGATGCGCCGCCGTGGTGTCGAGCAGCACCACCGTCCTGCCGTCGGGCGCCTGCGACACGTGGAGTACCGTGCCGGTCGACGCGATGCCACCTGCGGGATAGGTGACGACGGTGTCTGTGGTGGGGAGAGCCATGGCATCCAATCTAGATGGGCCACCCTTGATCGGCAGAACGACCGATTGGCCATCGGCGCATGCGCACGAAGCTGGATGCACCACGACGAAGGGAAGGCACCAGATGCCCACGTACATGGATGTCCACGACGGATTCGTCGGTGTCACGCAAGCGCAGCCCGGAACGAGCTAGGAGATCGCCGGCTGGCTGCCGGTTGACGTGCGCTGCCGCTGCTGGCGGTTTGCGGCGAAGGGTAATCCAACCAGGAGGCCAGCGATTGCGCCGATCGTGTTCGCAATGAGGTCGCGGGTGTCTGGCACGCGCGACGGAATGAACACCTGGGAGAACTCGATCGAACACGTCGCGACGATGCCGAGAAGCACCACGACCCACCAGCGGCGTCGACCGAGCAGGAGGATCAGCAGCAGGCCGAGCGGTGCGAACATCGCGACGTTGGCCAGGAACTCGAGATGGTGATACCGGAAGCCGGAGTCGAGGTGCCGGTCGACGATTCCGACGATGGCGCGGGCGATGCTTTTGGTGGCGCCATCCGTCGGCTGGGGCCCAAGGGTCAGTGCGGCGATGACCGCCACGTATGCGACGGTCAGGATGGCGATGATGCGGTGCTTCACCCTGCGACGATACTTTTGGGCGGCTGTGGACCGCGTCGTCCGCAGGTCTTGGGGTTCGTCCGCCTCGGGGATGACGTCTGCCCGTGGCAGATCTGCGCCGGGCAGAAACGAGCGTCGTGCCGCCTCTGGTGGTGGATCGTCTGAGGCATGAATCCTGATGCGACGCCCGGCGCCTACCTCTTCCAGCACCTCCTTGAGGAGCGCATCATCCTCCTCGGCACCGAAGTCACCGACGAGTCGGCCAACCAGGTTTGCGCGCAGCTCCTGATCCTCAACGCGATCGCGCCGGATCGCGACATCTTCCTCTACGTCAATTCGCCCGGCGGCTCTGTGACTGCGGGCTTCGCGATCTACGACACGATGCAATTCGTCTCGGCAGATGTCGCAACCGTCGCTCTCGGGTTTGCGGCGTCCATGGGACAGTTCTTACTCTCGTCCGGTGCGCCGGGTAAGCGGTACGCGCTGCCGAATGCGAGCGTGGTCATGCACCAGCCGCACGGCGGCTTCGGGGGTACGGCCGCGGACATCCAGACGCAGGCGAAGCAGATCCTGTACTTCAAGAAGCGGATGGCCGAGCTGACGGCCGAGCAGACCGGCAAGACGGTCGAGCAGATCATCGAGGATGGCGACAGGGATGCCTGGTACACCGCCCCGCAGGCGCGCGAATACGGGTTTGTCGACCACGTGATCGGGGCGACCAGCGAGCTGCGGGGGACTAGTAACCGCTAGCCGCTATTACGCCGCGAGCAGCAGTTCGGCGCCACTTCGCGATGAGCTGAGCTGCGTGACGCTGCCGAGCTGCGTGACGCTTGCCACCTCGCGCTGCAGTGCGTACTCGTCGGCGACTTCGGTGAGCAGCTGGCGCTCCGTGATGTCGAGCACCCGGCACAGCACGCCAAGGATCTCGGACGAAGCTTCCTTGCGACCGCGCTCGATCTCCGAAAGGTAGGGCAGCGAGATCCGCGCCTCCTCGGCGAGCTCCCGCAGCGTCTTGCCACGTTCAAGCCGTAGCCGGCGCAAGACGAATCCGATCGCGTGGCGAAGCAACATGGCAGCCCCTTCTCGTTTCGTTGGCTCGCTTCAGCCTAAGCGCGCCGGCCCTCGCCATCCCCGCCTGCCGCCCCCCGTTCCGCCCATTCTGCTCACGGCAGAACCCACCGTCCGCCCCCGCCGTTCGCGGTGAGACCCGCCCGCCGCTTGCCACTCAGGAGGCACGTGCGCAAGGCCTTTTCAGGAATTCTCATGGTTCGGTAGCGTCGAAAGTGGAAGCGGTGGGGGGCTCCGGCCTCGTGTCGCGCGAACAACGAGGAGTTCTCCCATGGTCCAAGCGACGCCCCTGGTCCACTCGGCCGTGAGCAACAGCATCAAGCTCAACCTGAGCTGGGTCGACATCCTGATGATCGGCATCTATTTTGCCGTTGTCATCGGAATCGCGTTCGTGGCCCGAAGTCGCGTCAAGACGAGCATGGACTTCTTCCTGTCGGGGCGGTCGATGCCAGCGTGGATCACGGGCCTCGCGTTCGTCTCCGCAAACCTCGGCGCGACAGAGATCCTCGGCATGGCGGCCAACGGTGCGCAGATCGGCATGGCGACTCTTCACTACTACCTGATCGGCGCAGTCCCGGCGATGGTGTTCCTTGGGCTCGTGCTCATGCCCTTCTACTACGGCTCGAAGGTGCGCAGCGTCCCCGAGTTCATGCTTCGCCGGTTCGGTAAGCCATCGCACATCGCGAACTCGATCGCGTTCGCGGTCTCGAACGTCCTCATCGCCGGCATCAATCTCTACGCGATGGCGATCGTGATCGAAGCGATGCTCGGGTGGCCGGAGTGGCTCGCCATCATCGTCTCCGGCGGCTTCGTTCTCGTCTACATCACCCTCGGTGGCCTCTCGAGCGCCATTTACAACGAGGTCATGCAGTTCTTCGTGATCGTCGCCGGACTCGTTCCGCTCACGATCGTCGGGCTGAACCGCATCCACGGCTGGGGAGGGCTCGTCGATGCACTCAAGCACACGCAGTCCGCGAAGTTGCTGTCCACGTGGGCGGGAACAGGAATCGGCGACGTCACCAACCCGATCGGCGCCAACTGGCTTGCCATCGTCTTCGGTCTCGGCTTCGTCCTCAGCTTCGGCTACTGGACCACCAACTTCACCGAAGTCCAGCGTGCGCTCTCCGCGAAGAACATGTCTGCAGCGCGGCGCACACCGCTCATCGGTGCATTCCCGAAGCTGTTCATCCCGTTCCTCGTCATCATCCCCGGCCTGATCGCCGCGGCTACCTTCGGCAATCAGCTGTCCGCCGACGCGACCAGCGGCAAGCTCACGTACAACGACGTCATCCCGAAGCTCATCCAGCTGTACCTGCCCACCGGCGTTCTCGGCATTGCCGTGACGGGCCTCCTCGCTTCATTCATGGCAGGCATGGCGGCCAACGTCTCGAGCTTCAACACGGTCTTCACCTATGACATCTGGCAGCGCTACATCCGAAAAGATCGGCCCGACGGTTACTACCTGACCGTCGGCCGCTGGGTCACCGTGATCGGCGTGCTCATCGGCATCCTGACCGCCTTCATCGCGGCCAGCGCAGGCAACATCATGACCTACCTGCAGACGCTGTTCTCGTTCTTCAACGCGCCGCTGTTCGGTGTGTTCATCCTCGGCCTGATCTGGAAGAGGATGACCGGGGTCGCGGCCTTCTGGTCGTACCTGGCCGGCATCGTGGCACCCGCGATCGTGTACACGGCGTACCTCCTGAACAACAAGCTGTTCGAGACGGCGACAGCGGAGACGCTGTACGGAGCGATCATCTCGTTCGTGACGGTCATTGTCCTCGGCCTGATCCTGTCGACGTTCACCACGCCGAAGACGATCGACGAACTCAAGGGACTCGTCTACGGCGTCGGCAAGATCGACCTTACGAAGGATGTCGTGGCGGGCGATACTGCGTGGTACCGATCGCCCGCCCTCCTCGGCACCGCAGCGCTCGTGCTCTGCGTCGTCCTTTACCTCCCCTTCCTTTAACCGGTCGCGCAGAAGAGAATCGAGAGATCCATGGCTGACAAGACTGACCCGCACCGCAGCGATCCGGCACCCAGTGAGATGTCGGATGCCGACAAAGATCGCCTCGTGAAGTCGACGAGGCGATTCGACCTGCGTCGCATCCTCGGCGCTCTGTTCGTCGTCTACGGCCTCATCGTGACGATCGTCGGGATAGTCGACTATTCAAGCGACATCCATCGCACGGAAGGCATCGCGATCAACCTGTGGACGGGGCTGTCGATGCTCGTCCTCGGCATCCTGTTCTTCGTATGGGACCACTTTTCGCCCGTGCCGGAGAGCGACATCGTGCACAGCGCGGAGATTCTCGAGGAGGAGCGCGAGGTCGGCGAAGGAAAAAAGATCGGCTGACGGGTAACTCCGCTGGTCGAGTAGTGGCGCGAGGTGCTACTCGACCAGCGAGCTAGCCCCGACTACTGCGTCTTCCACGAACTCGCGGCGTCGTTCATTGAGCCGAATGACGCCTTGTTGGTTGCGAAGCCGAGCCGGGTGCCACCGTAGTTGGTGTTCTGGTAGATCGCGGTCGTGCATCCGCTGTAACTCTTGAACGACGATGCCCGGTCGTTCCAGCCCGCGCCAACGAGGCTGGCGATGCCCCAGTTGCAGCCGGCGGCGCTCGCGGTCATCAGGTAGGTGCCGCCGCCATAGTTGATGTCGTCGTAGAGGGCGCTCACGACATGCGAGGTCTGCGCGGACGCTGTGGTGAGCAGCGACGCTGAGGCGAGCCCCTTCGAGACCGCCACCCCGCCAACGACGGTGCCGGCTGGCACCGTGATGACAATGCCGGTCGTCGCCTCAACCGTTGCGACCAGACTGACGCCGTCCGGTACACAGAGGCTTTGTCCCGTCGTGATGTCGAGCCAGCATGAGGCCTCGGCTGTCGCAGCAGGGGTTGCTGCGGCGGTCGGATTCGGGGTTGTGGCCGAGGCGCAGGAGGCTCCGGCCAGAGTGAGGGTCAACGCGATCGCCGAGGCTCCTACTGTTGCGGCGATGGCAGATTGTATTGTGCGCATAGGTGACTTGTTCCGTTCTTTTCGCTCCCAGAAAGCGAAATAGGTGCTCATGCAACAGGAGTGCCGAGTTAGCGGTCAATCTCGTCCCAGCGACACGCCGCCGGGGAAAGCGGTTTGAGACGTATTCGTCTCAACGGACACTGCATGCAGAAACGCGAAAAAGAAATATGAGCATTTCGTGAGACGGATTGGGGCTCGTCGCACACTCCCAACTGAGAGGACTTTTCCAGCCGAGGGGGGTGAGCGTGGGGGCAGATTCTTTGAGCCTTCTTTCCGTGAACGCTGACCCGGACGAGCGTGCCCTCTTTGCGAGGGTTCAGGAGGGTGACCGCGAGTCGTTTCGCCGCATCTTCCGCATGCACATGAGGTCTGTCTATTGGGCTGCCTTTGGTGTGCTTCAGTCGCGCGCCGACTCAGAAGAGGTCATGCAGGACGCGTTCATGACCATGTGGGACAAGCGCGCGAGCATCCAGCTGGTTGGCGAATCGACACTGCCGTGGCTCGTGACGACCGCTCGGTATCTTGCCCTCAACCGGCGCCGCGCCGAGGATCGCCGCCGGCGCGATCCGCTCGACTCCGGGGACGAATTACTTGATCGGGCTCTCGGCCCCGAGAACGCCGCCGTCGCCAATGAGGCGCGGCAGCACATCGAAGAAGTCATGGCAACGATGCCCCTCGTCGACCAGGAGATCTTCTGGCTGTGCCTCGTCGGCGACCTCAGCTACAAGCAGGCCGCGCGCCAGCTGGGGATTTCGCACGGGTCAGTGCGCAATCGACTCTCCCGACTCAAAGCGCGGCTGCGCTCAGAGCTATCGCTGCTGAAAGGCGACTAACCATGGCGATAACCCCATCGATGCTTCCCAGTGAGGAGGATTTCGCCAGGATCGAGGCGAACCTCTTCGGCAAGCTTGAGCGCAGCCACACCAGGCAGGTGCGACGACATCGGCTCGTCGCCGCTGCCGCCGTGATCGTGGTGGCTGCATCGGGTGTCGCCGCCGCCACGATCACGGACGCCCTCACAGCGCAGCATGTCGCGTTCTGCTACTCCACGGCATCCACGGCAGGCACGCCCGTCACAGTGCAGGCGCCGGATGCCGCCCCCACGAGCGACGGAGGCAGTGCGAGCGCCGTGCCAGCAGCCCTGGCGAACTGTGCAGCGGCCTGGCAGTCAGGTGTCCTCTCGCCGTCGTCGACCCCGAGCAGCCCAACCCTCCAGGCGTGCGTACGCAACGACCAGCTCATCGCGGTGTTCCCGAAGCACACGGATGCCTCGGCCACGGCATTTTGCGCCGGGCTCGGTCTGCTCGTCCCGTAGCACGCCAACGACCGAGCCCAGCACGTAAAGTGTGTCCATGACCGTGCCCCCCGAATTTCAGCAGCGCCCGATCGAGAACGTCCCGGCGGGCGCGCTTCTGAGCCTGGTGGCGATTCCGCTCGGAGTCATCCTGCTCGTTCTGCTGTCGAGCGTCGGAATCGTCGCGTCGCTGGTCGGTTTCGCGGTCGCCTTCGCGGGCCTTTGGCTGTATCGCCGGGGCTCCGGCGGCATCATCTCCCGCACGGGTGCCTGGGTGGTTACCGCGGCGGTGATCGTCAGCCTGGTGCTGGGCCTCCTTGCCAGTTTCTTCGTGCAGGTCATCGGCGGTCTCGGTCACCTCGACCGCATCAACGATCCCGCGTACACCAAGTACTTCGGCGATAACCTCCCGGCGATTCTCCAGCAGGAGTCGCTCACGATCGTGCTCGTGATCGCCTTCGGTGCCCTCGGCTCGTTCCGGATCCTCGGTCGTGCCTTCAGAACCACCCGGGAGCAGGCCGGCCAGCCGCCGCAGGGGCCAGGAGCGACCACCCCGGCGTCGACCGCCCTTCCCACCTATCGCAACGACTTAGATGGTGCGCCGTCCGGCTCAGCCGACGACAAGACGCCCCCGCCGACTTCGCGCTACTGACGTGGAATCGCGTCATCGGATGAACCAGGTCGGCCTCCGTCTCGTTGTACGAGGTGAGACTGCACTAGCGCAGCGCGACGGAAGCACGCGCTAGCACCAAGCGAAGGACGGTTCAAGGCCATGGTCCACCCGCCCACTCTCGTAACGCCCCGTGCTACGGTCGGGAAATGACGCGCATCGCCGCGATAGCGCCCGTCGTTCCCCCCTATCGCTACAGCCAGGCCGAGATCACCGCAGAGCTCGCGCCGCTGATCACCCACCAGGACTCGCACCGGGTCGTGATGGAACGGATGCACGCCAACAGCGGCATCCTGACTCGTCACACGGCTCTTCCGCTCGAGCGCTACCGCGATCTCGGCAGCTTTCGTGAGACGAACGAGATCTTCATCGAGGTGGCGACCGACCTCTCGGCTCGAGCACTGACGACGGCGCTCGAGTCCGCTGGCATCGCGCCCAGCGAGGTCGACTTCATCATGCTCACCTCGGTCACCGGCATCTCGGCGCCGTCGATCGATGCCCTGTTGATCGCGAGGCTCGGTCTTCGCCCCGACATCAAACGCGTGCCTTCGTATGGACTCGGATGCGTGGCCGGCGCGAGCGGGATCGCCCGGGTCCACGATTACCTGGTCGGGCATCCGGGCGAGGTCGGCGTACTGATCGCCGTCGAACTCTGCTCGCTGACCCTTCAGCGCGACGACTCGTCGATGGCCAACTTCGTCGCGAGCGGCCTGTTCGGCGACGGCGCTGCGGCGGTCGTCATGGTCGGCGACGACCGGCCGGAGCCCGGCCCGCGAGTCGTCGACACACGCAGTGTCGTCTACCCGGACAGCGAGGGCGTCATCGGCTTCAACGTCGGCGGCACGGGCTTCGAGATCGTCCTGACCTCAGAAGTCGCCGACGTGATCGGCACGTACTTCCCGTCCAACGTCGCTTCGTTCCTCAGCGAAAACGGGGTGGATGTCTCAGACATCGACACCTGGTTCGCTCACCCCGGCGGTCCCAGGGTTCTCGAGGCCTTCGCGGATTCGCTCCGGCTCTCGGATGACGCGCTCACCCTCAGCTACGCGTCGCTCGCGCGCGTCGGCAACCTGTCTTCCGCGTCCGTCCTGCACGTCCTGGCGTCCGGCTTCGAGCAGGAGCCAGGGCACCGCGGTCTGCTCTTCGCGGTCGGCCCGGGCGTCAGCGCGGAGTTCGTCCTGCTCGAGTGGCCGGCGTGA
>DASYEE010000084.1:0-11891 GCA_036499165.1 Galbitalea sp.
GGGTGCCTGCCGGCATCGCGCTGGCCTTCTTGGTGCTGCCCCTCGTCGCGCTGATCGCGCAGGTTCCCTGGGGGCAGCTCGGGCAGTATTTCGGCGGCCCGGACGTGTTGTCGTCGCTCGGGCTGTCGCTGGCCTGCGGCCTCGGGGCAACAGCCGTGAGTCTCGTGCTGGGGGTGCCTCTCGCCTGGGTGCTTGCCCGGTCGTCCGACTGGAACCCGGTCGTGCGACGTGCGCTCCGGGCGTTCGTTACGGTGCCGCTCGTCCTGCCGCCGGTAGTCGGTGGCATCGCGCTGCTGCTGCTCCTCGGCCGGCGCGGGCTGGTCGGGCAGTTTCTCGACAACTGGTTCAACATCCAGCTTCCCTTCACCACACCGGCCGTCGTGATCTCGGAGGCGTTCGTGGCGATGCCGTTTCTGGTGCTCGCGGTCGAAGGGGCGCTCCGCGGTGCCGACCGCAGGCTCGAGGATGCGGCTGAGTCCCTTGGCGCCTCGCGCTGGATGATCTTCCGTCGCGTCACCCTGCCACTCATAGCGCCGGGAATCGCGGCGGGATCAGTGCTCTGCTTCGCGCGGGCACTGGGTGAGTTCGGCGCGACGATCACCTTCGCCGGCAACTTCCCTGGCGTAACGAGAACCATGCCGATAGCGGCATATCTCGCCCTCGAGACCGATCCGTCTTCTGCGTACGTCATTTCACTGCTTCTCCTCGTGGTCTCCATCGCCGTGCTGTTCGCGATGCGGGACCGCTGGGTCGGGGGGCTGCGCGCATGACGGGGCTCCGCGCCCGGTTCACGGTGCAGCGATCGGCGTTTGCCGTCCAACTCGAGTTCTCCTGCGAGCCCGGAGAGATCCTGGCCATCGTCGGACCGAACGGGTCGGGCAAGACGACGACTCTGCGGGTGCTGGCCGGCCTCACGATGCCGTCGGAGGCGCGGGTGATGCTCGGCGACGTCATCCTCGACGACTCGAGCGCGCGCGTCCACCGCGACTCGGCGCATCGCGACATCGGTGTCGTGTTCCAGGACTACCTGCTGTTCCCGCACCTCAGCGCGGTTGAGAACGTTGCGTTCGGGCCGATCGCGCACGGCTGGTCGCGGCGGGACGCGACGGCTGCTTCTCTCGAATGGCTCGACCGCCTCGGCATCGCCGAGCTCGCGGATGCCCGGCCGGGACGCCTGTCCGGCGGCCAGGCGCAGCGGGTCGCGCTGGCGCGCGCGCTCATCCTGACGCCTGCGCTCTTGTTGATGGACGAACCGATGGCAGCACTCGACATCGGCACGCGGTCGGAAGTTCGCGGCGACCTGAAGGCGCAGCTGCGCTCATACGAGGGCATCACGGTGATCGTCACGCACGACGCGCGAGACGCGCTCGCGCTTGCAGACAGGATGCTGGTCATCGATCGCGGCCGCATCCTGCAGCACGGAACGCCAGCCGAGATCGCGGCATCGCCGTCAAACACGTGGGTCGCTTCGCTCTTCGAGTGACCGGACCGGCCAATTGCCGCCTCCATGGCTTAGCCTTCAAAGATGAGCGTCTCACTCGGCATGCCAGCGCTCGCGCGTCGCGAGGTCGACGTTTCGGCGAGGCCGAACACTCCCGCGCTCGTCGACCGGTTCAGCCGCGTGGCAACAGATCTCAGGGTTTCGCTCACCGACCGCTGCAACCTCCGCTGCACGTACTGCATGCCGGCCGAGGGTCTGCCCAGCAGGCCCGCCGAGGCAATCATGCAGGCGGATGAGATCGGTCGGCTCGTCGGCATCGCCGTGCGCGACCTTGGGGTTCGGCAGGTGCGCTTCACGGGCGGCGAGCCGCTCCTGCGTGCCGATCTCGTCGACATCGTGCGCTTGGTCGCCGAGCTTCCCGATCGGCCGGAGATCTCGCTCACCACGAACGCGATCGGTCTCGCCTCCCGCGCCGAACGCCTTGGCGCCGCGGGCCTCGACCGCATCAACGTGTCACTCGACACCGTGCACGCCGCGACGTTCGAGCAGGTCAGCAGGCGCCCGTTCCTGCAGAGGGTGTTCGACGGAATCGATGCCGCGGTCGCGGCGGGGCTCCGCCCCATCAAGATCAATGCAGTCCTGCTTCGTGGCGTCAACGATCACCAGGCGGTCGAGCTTCTCGAGTGGTCGCTCGAGCGCGGTCACCAGTTGCGCTTCATCGAGCAGATGCCGCTCGATGCCGACCATTCCTGGCAGCGATCGACCATGATCACGGCGGCCGAGGTCCGTGCGCGGATCGAGGATGCCTACACGCTGAGCGTCGATTCCGAACCGCGGGACGGGGCACCGGCCGAGCTCTACGTCGTCCGCGACAAGACGACGGGCGTTGCGCTCGGGACAGTCGGGATCATCGCCTCCGTCACCGAGCCATTCTGCGAAGACTGCCGCCGGACGAGGCTTACCGCCGAAGGCGGGGTCCGCAGCTGCCTGTTCTCGCACGAAGAGTTCGACCTGCTCGGGCTGCTGCGAGGCGGAGCATCCGACTTCGAGCTTGCGGAGCGCTGGCGCGCCGCGATGTGGGCAAAGCCGGCCGGTCACCAGCTCGACCAGGGCACCTTCGTGCAGCCCGAGCGCACCATGAGTGCGATCGGCGGATAGCGTGCGGCCCATTCGAGTTCGGCTGTTCGCCGCGGCGCGGGCTGCGGCCGGCATCGGCGAGGTAACCGTGGAGGTCGCGGATGACGCGACGTTGGGTGACGTGCTCGCTGCAATCGTGGCCGCGCACAGCGGCCTGGCCGATGTGATCGCGCGGTGCAGCTTTCTGGGCGATGGCGTCGCGGTGACCGACCGCGCGCGTCCGTTCGCCGGAAGCCAGCTGGATGTCCTCCCGCCCTTCGCCGGCGGCTAACGGCGGGGGGAGCCAGCCAGCGTCGCTCGGTACCCGCCGAGCAGGAAGTACGCGTCGTCGCCGGCTGCTGCCGCTGCAGCACACGCGACGCGCGAGCGCGCATCCGTCTCGCAATAAAAGACCACGCGTCGACCGTCCGGCCGACGGGGAGCCCCCACGACCATGGCTAGGGGCACGAGGGTGTCGCCAGGCAGGTGGCCGGCGGCGTGCTCATCCGGTTCACGGACATCCACCAGGTCGAACGGCGCGAGATCGGGCAAGGCGTCGAGGCTGACTCCACGATCGTGGCCCGCGGTCGCGGCCGTTCCGCAGAATGCCGGGTAATCGTCCATCAGCGCCGTGACCGGCACTCGGCCGTCCGCTCGCCGGACAGCGATCGTCATGACATCGCCGCTCAGCGCATCCAGGTGCACGAGGCGACCGATGAGCGGTGTGCCGATGCCGGTGACGAGTTTGACGACCTCGGTCGCCATCCAGGTTCCGATCGTGCCGCACAGGCTGCCGAGCACTCCGCCGTCCGCACAGGACAGGACGGTGTCGGCTGGCGGGGGAACGGGATGCAGGTCGCGATAGTCGATCGCGCCATCGCCCCCGGTCTCCCAGAACACCGTCACCTCGCCGTCGAACTGCTGCACAGAGCCCCAGACGTATGGCTTGCCGAGGATCGCAGCCGCGTCGGCCGCCAGGTAGCGCGTTGCGAAATTATCCGTGCCGTCGACGATGATGTCGTAGCCCGAGAACAGCTCGATGGCGTTGTCGCGGTCGAGAGTGACCGGATGTTCGACGACGGTGACCTGGTCGGTCATAGCCCGCACAAAGGCGGCGGCACTCGCCGTCTTCAGCATTTCGACGCTCGCGGTCGAGTGGATGACCTGGCGCTGCAGGTTGGTGAGGTCGACCCGGTCGAAATCGACGATCCCGAGCGTACCGACGCCGGTGGCCGCGAGGTACTGGATGACCGGCGAACCGAGCCCGCCGGCGCCGAGAACGAGCACCCTGGCGCTGACAAGCAGCGCGATGCCGTCGCGGCCGATTCCGGGCAGCGTTGCGGTGCGAGCAGAACGCTGCAGAGAATCCGTTGGCACAGCGACCCCTTCCTCGCCGAAGTCTAATTCGTCCTTTCGACCCATCGGGGATGCCGTCGGCGCCGAACCATGCGTGAACAACCGGAATACCGGTGCGAGTGAGGGAGATGGCTGTGACTGTCATCGACCTTGCCAAATTCGCGGCAACCCGATCCCCACAGGCGCCGCCAACCACACCGGCACGACCAGCCCCGCGACCGCGGCGCAGTTCGCGGTCGGTCGTTGCGACATCCGTCGGACTTGGCGCGTTCCTCGTCAGCTTCATCGGCAACTGGATCCCCTCGCTCTGGTACGACGAGGTGGCCACCGTCACGTCCGCGACCCGCACATGGTCAGAGCTGGGGGCGGAAATCCATCACGTCGATGCGGTTCACGCCCTTTACTACTCGATGATGCATGTCGTGTTCGAGGTGTTCGGCTATTCGCCACTGACGCTGCGGCTTCCGAGCGCGCTCGCCGTCGGCATCACGGCGGCGCTCGTCGTCATCCTCGTGTCAAAGCTCGGGTCGATGCGGGTCGCCCTGCTCTCCGGGATCGTCTTCGCGATCATGCCGCGGGTGACCTGGATGGGCGGAGAGGGACGCTCGTACGCCCTGACCGCGATGATGGCCGTGTTGCTGACGCTCGCACTCGTGAACGCGCTGCGCACCTCCCGTCGCAGGTGGTGGGTCATCTACGGCGTGCTTGCGGTGCTCTCGACCGTGCTTTTCGCCTACCTGGTCTTCGTCATCGCGGCGCACGTGGTCTCAGTCGTGCTGAGGGTGGCACAGCAGCGTGTGCGGCGCCCGGACCTGATCGCGTTCGTGGTCGCCGTTGCCGCTGCGGCAGTGATCGTCTCGCCGTTCCTGGCGCTCATCCACTCGGAGCGACAGCAGGTGGCATGGCTGTCCAGCGTCAACTGGGACACTCTTCGCCAGGTCTACGAGACCCAGTGGTTCTGGGGCAGCGCCGTCGGCCCGGCGGTGTCATGGGCGCTGCTGGCGATCGGAGCCGCTCGCATGATGCGTGCGCGGCACACTGAGCTGTCGGCGTTCGTGCTGCCAGCCGCGCTGGTGCCAACCGTCATCATCGTCGGCCTCTCGGCCCTCGGCGAACACTTGTATTCGCCTCGCTATCTCGCGATGTGCACGCCATTCGTTGCGATCGTCGTCGCTCTCGGGATCGCCTGGTTTCGCCGACGCTGGGTTCCGGTCGCCGTCATCGCGGTGCTCGCAGCGTTCGCGCTCGTGCATCAGGTCACGGCCCAGCGCATCGTCGAGGCGAAGAGCTCATCGTCGTGGTCGGAGGTGGCATCCGGTCTCGCCGCCCACCGCGCATCGCTCGACCACGACGCTCGCGCCGCGATGATCTTCGGGCCGGTTCTCGGGCATCCGAGCGCCACCTCCCGGGTCATTGAATACGCCTACCCGCAGGCATTCGACGACACGAAGGATCTCACCCTGGCGACGCCGGCAGCCGAGACCGGCGCGCTGTGGGAGACGCATCGCAGCCTGGAGTCGTCCACGGCGGGAACCGCGGGCATCGACGTGGCCTATCTGATCACCAGCGTGAAGCAGGACCGACGGTTCTCGACCCTCGCCACCCTGCGCTCCGATGGCTGGCGCCAGGCGGGCGAGTGGCACTACACCGGCGTCAACGTCGTCAGGTACGTGCGCGGGTAGCGCCGCGCGGCGGGCCTGACTCGCCGCTCCCATTGTCTGAGTCGAAAGCGCTCCACTAGCCTCGAGCCATGGAACTGGGACTCAAGGGAAAAGTTGCCGTCGTAACCGGAGCGAGCAAGGGGATCGGGCTTGCCGTCGCGAGGGGGCTCATCGACGAGGGAGCGATCGTCGTGGCTGGCTCCAGATCGGGATCGCCAGAGCTTGATGAATTGGCGACCACGGGTTCGCTCCGTTCATACCTCCTCGACCTGTCGACGCCGGATGGCCCGGCCGAGCTGGTGGCTCACGCCGGCGAGTTCGGCGGGCTCGACATCCTGGTCAACAACGTCGGTGCTGTGTCGATCCGTTCGGACGGCTTTCTCGCGATCTCGGACGAAGAGTGGGCGCGCACCATCAACCTGAGTTTTATGGCCGCGCTACGCTCGACCCGTGCTGCCGTCCCGATGATGATCGAGCGCGGCGGCGGAAACGTCGTGACGATCGGGTCGGTGAATGCCTTTCTTCCCGATCCGGGCGTCATCGACTACTCGGCGGCGAAGGCGGCGGTCTGGAACCTGTCGAAGTCGTTGTCGAAGGAGTTCGGACCCAAGAACATCCGCTTCAACACGATCAGCCCCGGCCCGGTTGCGACCGACCTGTGGCTTGGCGACAACGGAGTGGCGGCAACCGTTGCCAAGAACACCGGCGTCGACTTCGAGACGGCTAAGGCTCGAGTCGTCGAAAGCCAGGGCGGTTTCTCGACCGGGCGGTTCACGCAACCCGCTGAGGTTGCCGATCTCGTCCTCCTGCTGGCCAGTGGGCGAGCAGGCAACGTGACGGGCTCAGACTTCCTGATCGATGGCGGCCTGGTCAAAACGCTCTAGCGGCAGCCAGCGTTCAACAGGGCGCTTCGACCGTCGCGATCTGGGCGGTCGCCACCTTGGCGGTCGCGATCGGCGCGGTTCGCGTCACGAGCGCGTTCGATCGCCGCAGCCCGAGCCCGATGAGCACGATCGCGCCGACGACGGCGATGGCACCAGACATCCAGAAGTCGGCCGCGAGGCCAAGCGACGAAACCGCGACGCTGCCGAGCACCGATCCGCCCGCGATCGCCAACTGGATCGTGGTCACGAACAGGGCGAGCCCGCTTTCGGCGCCGTTGGTGGATGCCGCGGCCATCCAGGTCTGGGTTCCGAGCGGCAGTGCGCCCCAGACGAGTCCCCAGATGACGAGCAGCACGAAGACGCCCGTCACAGAGGTCGCCAGGATCGGAAGCAGGACGACCGCGCCGGCCAGGATGAACTTGGACGCCCCGAGCGTGCCGATGACGCTGCGGCTGAGGGTCAGCCCGGCCGCGAAGTTGCCGAGGATGCCCGCAACACCGAACACGAGCAGAGCAAGGGTGATGGTGTCCGGCCCAACCCCGACCAGCTGTTTCAGGTACGGAGTCACGTAGGTGTATGCGGCGAACTGGGCGACGAAGACGAACGCGGTCGCGATGAGGCCGACTCGTGCGCGCGGGATCCTGAGCAGCCCGCCGAGCGTTGCGAACCGCACGCGGTGGATAGCCGGGATGCTCGGCAACAGGGCGAGCTGCAGGCCGAGCGCCACGATACCGAGGGCTCCGCCGATCACGAAGGCGAGACGCCAGCTGGCGAGCGAGGTCACGAAGGCGCCGAGCGGGAGGCTGACGACGGTTGCGACGGAGACTCCGGCCGTAATGAACGAGGTGGCGCGGATGGCCGAGCTCGCCTTCACTAGCCGCCCCGCGATCCCGGCCCCGATGGCCCAGAACCCGCCGATCCCGACGCCCAGCAGCATCCTGGCGATCAGCAGCACGGTGAAGTTCGGTGCGAGCGCGGCGAGCGCGTCAGCCACGATCAACAGGATCGTCAGCGAGAGGAGCACGATCCTGCGGTCGACACTCGAGGTCGCGACGGTCACGACGGGCGCGGCGATGGCACCCGTGAGTGCGGTTCCGAACACCATCAAGCCAGCGATGCCGATGGTCACGTGGAGGCCGGAGGAGATGGCGGGCAGCAGCCCGATCGGGAGGAATTCTGAGAGGACGAGCACAAACGAGCCGAGTGCAACAGAGAGCACACCGAGCCAGCCCCGGCGTTCCGTGGTTGAGGTCATGGAGAGGTGCAACCGTGTGGCGCCGATTCCATTCCCGGATGTCGCCACAAGGCGGCCGCGGGGCGCGTCAACCCCGATAGACATCCGGCGCGAGCCCGACCGTATCGGTCTGGAACGCGAAGATCCTGCCCGCATTCGGGTCAGCTTCGAGGTCGGCGGGCGAGTAGCCCTCGGCCGAGGTGGTGATGAACAGCGTCGACAGGCCTGCGCCCCCGAAGCAGCAGCTCGAGACCTGGTGGGCCGCGACCTCGATGCGCTGCAGGAGCTTGCCGCGCGGGGAGTATCGCTGCACCGCGCTGCCGCCCCAGAGGGCGACCCAGAAGCACCCCTCTCGGTCGCGCGACATGCCGTCCGGTGCGCCGAGGCCGGCCGGAATGTCGACGACAACGCGCGGGTCGACGAGCCCTTCTGGCGTCACTCGGAACTGGCGAACCGACTGGAGCGGGGTGTCGATGAAGAAAAGCGTCTCGCCCGAGGCATCCCACGCGAGACCGTTCGAGATCGTGACATCACGCAGCACCTCCACGGCGGTGCCGGACTCGAGGCGATACAGGCTTCCGGCGCCCGTCTCCTTCGCGTACGCCATCGAGCCTGCCCAGAACCGGCCGAGCGGGTCGCACTTGCCGTCATTCATGCGGCGACGGACCCCGTCGGGTGGGAGGACGTCGGCGACGGGAGTGAGGCCGCCGTCTTCGTCGAGCCGGTGGAAGCCGTCGCCTGCCGCGATCATCCAGCCCGAGGTTTGCCGAGGCACGATCGCCCCGATCGTCATCCCGAGACTCCAGGTGTTGAGCATCCCGGAGTCGTCGCCTTCCGGCCGGAACTCCTTCACGAGCCCGCGGTACTGGTCGACCCAGAGCAGCGAACGGCGATCGACGCTCCAGAGCGGACCCTCCGCGTGCTCGGAGACCTCGTCGGTGACGACCTCAGCCTGATAGCTCATGACAGCTGCTCGTAGGCGCGGGACGGAATCTGCGTGGCGAACTTGCCCCCGCTCACGTCGACCAGCGTGCCCGTGATGTAGCCCGCCGCGTCGCTCGCGAGGAACAGGATCAGGTCGGCCACGTCATCCGGGGTCTCCCACCGGCGCAGCGTCAGGGTGTCGAGCAGGCGGTCCTGCGCGGGGGTCGACATGTCTGCGAAGCCGTTCATGGCGGTCGGGATCATGCCGGGCGCGTAGGAGTTGACGGTGATGTTCCAGGGGCCCAGTTCGCCCGCGAGCACCCTCGTGAACTGCACGACCGCCGCCTTGGATGCGCCGTAAGCCGCGGCGCCGACGCTGGGGATGATCGCGGCAAACGACGCAGCGTTGATGATCCGCCCCTTGCCCGCAGCCTTCATGATCGGGATCACGGCCTGCGAGAGCAGGAAGACGCCGAACACGTTCACGTCGAAGGCCGCGCGGAATCGAGCGGGATCGAGAGACTCGACGGCCCCCTCGACATTGATGCCGGCGTTATTGACGAGGACATCGATGCGACCGAACTTCTCTGCGATGCCGCCGATGGCCTGCGCGACAGACTCGGGGTCGGTGACGTCGCAGGCGACCTGGTGGAGCGGGCTTTCACCGCCTGCTTCCGGGAACGCGAGGTCGAGCACGACGACGGTCGCCTTGTCTTCTGCAAAGCGTTCGGCGATGACGCGGCCGATGCCGCGACCGCCGCCGGAAACCACAACGACCTGGCCAGTGAATTCGATGAGCATGGACCCTCCATTAGGCATACTATTAATAGTCATACTAATGGAGGCTCGGTGACCGGCAACAGCGAAGATCTGCCAGGGCGGAAGACGGTATGGATCGCAGGCGCCGGCTCCGGCATGGGGCGGGCGGCGGCAATCCTCGCGGGGCGAGCCGGCTGGAACGTCGCGCTGAGCGGACGCCGCGTGGCCGCACTCGACGAGACCGCCGCCGAGATCGCGCAGGCGGGTGGCGACGCGATCGTGGTTCCGTTGGATGTGCAGGACGCGGATGCGATCAGAACCGCGAATGCGGCCGTGTTCAACCGCTGGCACCGCATCGACGCGCTGGTGCTGGCCGCCGGCCTGAACACACCGAAGCGGTCGTGGGACGACCAGGTGCTCGAGGAGTTCGACGCGGTGATCGCGACCAACCTGACGGCGCCTGCCCACGTCATCCAGTCGGCTCTTCCCGCCCTGCGTGTCTCGGGAGGGGTCGTCGTGATCGTCTCGTCATTCTCCGCGTGGACGTATTCGCCGATGGCAGGTGTCGCTTACGGCGCCAGCAAGACGGCGCTGTCGACGCTCAGTCGCACGATCAATTCGCAGGAGGCGACATGGGGCGTGCGCGCCTGCCACCTCTGCCCCGGAGACGTCGACACCGACTTCCTGCACCTGCGGCCCGAGGTGCCGGATGCCGCGGCACGGAGCAAGATGCTCGACCCGTTCGACGTCGGCAGGGTCATCCAGTTCGTGCTCGACTCTCCCGCCCACGTGCGCTTCGACGAGCTCGTCGTCTCGCCCCTCTCGCAGACATAGTCGCGCGTGACCACCTTCGACCGCGTTCTGGACGACATTGGTCTCGCGATCGTGCGGGGCGAGCTGGCTGGCGGGCACGTCGATACCGTCGACGGGTTTGTGGCACGCACGGGGGCGTCGCGCAGCATCGTCCGGGAGGCGACTCGGGTGCTCGTGTCGCTCGGGATGATCCGTGCCGGGCGTCGCGTCGGGCTGACCGTTCTCGATCGGCGCGAGTGGCAGTTGCTCGACCCGGTCGTCATTCGTTGGCGCGACGCATCCGACGATCGCGGGCGGCAGCGGCAAGAACTGCGCGACCTGCGCCGCGCCGTGGAAGGTGAGGCGGCGCGGCTGGCCGCGGTCGCGCGCTCCGCGGTGCACCTGGCGACGCTAGGTGAGGCGATTGGCGCGCTGGACCGCGCGGCGGAGGCCCGCGATGCGACGGCGTTCCTCGCCGCCGATCGCCTGTTTCACGCGTCCGTCCTGGCGGCCTCACGAAACGCCATGCTGATGCGGCTGCAATCGGTGATCGACGAAGCGCTCCGGCTGCGGACGCCGGGTACCCCGGTCGCATGGCGCGCGGCCCCGGGGGACGTCCGCCTGCACCGCGACCTCCTCGCCGCGATCGAGCGCAACGATGCGGCCGCCGCGGGCGAGATCATGGCCACGATCGCGAACGGCTAGGTCGACTGCCTCGGGACGAGATGACAGTCGACGTACTCGATGCCGCCGGCGAGCCGATCGCCGCCGACTGCCGCGAGCAGGCGGGTTGCCGCAACCCTGCCGACTTCATGCAGGTTGAGGTCGACGCTCGTGAGCGTAGGCCTCGACGCCTCGGCGATGATCTCCCAGTTGTCGACACCGACGACGGCGATGCGCCCGGGCACCTCCGCGCCGGCGTCGCGGAGATGCTCGAGCACGCCGCGCGCGATCTGGTCATTCGCGCAGAAGATGCCGTCGACATCCGGAGTTTGGGCGAGGAGGAGGGCGGCGGCATCGCGCCCCCAGGCCTCGGTCCAGTCGCCGTAGAGCACCGACACGAGTGATGCACCATCCGCCCCCGTCGCGGCCATCGACGCGGCATCGACGCGGTGCTGGTTGGCGACGTGACGTCGTGGTCCCGCCACGATGGCAAGCGAGCGTCGGCCGCGCGCGAGCAAATGCTGCACCGCGCGCTCTGCGCCACCGCGGTCATCGGGGGTCACCGAGAGGTCGCGCGGATCATCCGATGGGCCGAGCGCATAGACGACGGGTACGCGAAGGTCGCGACCGATCGACTTGCGCACGTCGCTCGATGCACCGGTCACGATGATCCCGTCAACCCGGCGACTCAGCAGCGTGCGGAGGTAGTGCGCCTCGCGAATCGGGTCGCCGCGGCTCTCGCACAGGAGGATCGAGATCTCGCCGGCCGCAAGCGCATCTTCTGCCCCGGCCAGAATGGGCATGGTGAAGCGACCGAACGGGTCGGTGCTCAGCACGCCGACCGTGTAGCTCCGCGTGCTCCTGCTGGTGCTCGGCAGGCCGCGTGCCCGATACCCGAGATCGCGTGCCGCCTCCGTCACCCGACGCCGTGTCTCCGCGCTGATCTGGCCCGTGCCGTTGATGACTTTCGACACCGTGCTCTGGGATACGCCGGCCCGCGCAGCGACATCGCCGATCGTCGCTGTCGCTCGAGTGTTAGCCATCATCCCCACCGTTTCCCA
>DASYEE010000085.1:0-7592 GCA_036499165.1 Galbitalea sp.
GCTCGGGTTCATCCCGAACTGCGCACCTCTAGCTCAATTGGCAGAGCAACTGACTCTTAATCAGTGGGTTCCGGGTTCAAGTCCCGGGGGGTGTACGAAAGCCCCGCAACCTCTCGCCAGGTGCGGGGCTTTTCTCGTACGTCATCGGAGTGGTCGCCGCGTCAGCTGACGGGATCAACCTCGCACCGGCACGGTGTAGCGGTGTTCTGGTCGACCAGTGCGACCGTATCTCAGGTCGAGCAGGATCGCCCCGCTCTGCTCCAGCTGCGTGAGCGAGCGCTGGGCGGTCGCCCTGCTGATTCCGATCCTTTCCGCGATCTCGGCTGCGGAGAGGCCGGCCTCTGATCCGGCCAGCGCGTCGTAGACCGCTCGAAGGGTGGGCGCCAGGTGGCCGGACCCTGCCCCCTCCAGTCTGCGGCGGGTCGGGCGCAACTGTTCGAAGACGCGATTGATGTCGCCCTGGGTCGCCTCCTCGGGCAATTGGTCCAGGCGGGCAAGGGTCTCGCGGAACGCGGTCAGCCGTTCGGCGAGCGCTGCGAAGGCGAAGGGCTTCACCAGGTAGTCGGTCACGCCCAGTCGGAGTGCCGAGCGAACGCTGGACACGTCATTCGCCGCGGAGATCACGATGGCGGCCGGCGGCGAGGGCCGCGATAACATCTGCTG
The DNA here is from genome assembly GCA_036499165.1 of Galbitalea sp. GTDB lineage: Bacteria > Actinomycetota > Actinomycetes > Actinomycetales > Microbacteriaceae > Galbitalea. The sequence continues at coordinate 664 of DASYEE010000085.1, forward strand.
CAGAGCGCTCAGGCCGTCGATGTCGGGCAGATAGATGTCCATCAGCACGAGGTCGGGATGCACGGACTCCGCAAGCTCGAGGGCTTCGGCGCCGCTGTGAGCCTGGCCGACCACGCGAAAGCCGGGAACGCGCTCGACGAAGTCGACGTGAAGAGAGGCGACCCGGAAGTCGTCGTCCACGACGAGCACGGTGAGCGCGGGATCGGTCATGATGCCCCGATCGAAGCGCCCGTCTCGGCCAATGGCAGGATGACCGTGAACGTGGCGCCGGGCGCCTCGCTGACCGAAATGGAACCGTCGAGCTTGCCGACGGCCTTGTCGACCAGTGACAGGCCGAGTCCGGCATGCCGGAGCAGCGAGCCTCGTTTCGTTGTGTAGCCGTTCGTGAAGATCTGCGGAATCGCGCCCTGAGGCAGACCAGGACCGTTGTCTGAGACGACGACCGTCAGTGACGACGAGGTCTCGACGATGCTCACCCGAACTCGTCGAGGCGGACGAACGGACCCGAGCGCGTCAAAGGCGTTGTCGATGAGATTGCCGAGGATCGTGGTCACGGCCTGTACGTGATCGGGCGCTCTGCCCAGGGAGGATTCCGGTGCGAGAATCAGTTCGATGCCGCGTTCGTGGGCCTCGGCGGCTTTGCCGAGCATCAGACCGACGATCTGCGGAGCCGCGATCCGGGTTCGCAGACTCTCATCGAAATCCGCTGAACCGCCTCGGATCTCTTGGATGTAGTCGAGGGCTTCGTCTGCGCGACCGAGTTCGAGCAAGCCGGCGATCGCATGCATGCGGTTCGAGAACTCATGCTGTTGCGCCCGCATCGACTCGGTGAAGCTACGCTCGCCGTCGAGTTCGCGGCTGAGGGCCTCCAAGTCCGTTCTGTCTTGCAGGGTGACCACGGATCCGTGCGGTCGGCCGGCGAGCACCACTGGCATCCGATTGATGACCAGGCAATGGTCGTCGGTGATGACGATGGCGTCATTCACGGTGCTGGTCTCGGTGAGGGCATCGAGGAGCGGGCCGCGCGGCAGCACCTCATCGAGCGGATGATCGAGCGACCCGGGAGGAAGTCGCAGCAGCCGCTGGGCTTCGTCGTTGATGACGCTGATCCGGCCGACCGGATCGACCGCGATCACGCCCTCCCGGATCCCATGCAGAGTGGCCTCGCGTTCCTGCAGCAGTCGGGCGACCTCATCGAGTTCTAGGCCGAACGTTCGCCGCTTGAGAAGCGTCGCGAGACCGAAGGATGCCAAACCGCCGATGGCGAGAACGGCCGCCACCCAGATCGCGTAGGTGGGAAGTTGAGCGAGCAGTTCTCCCGATACCGAGCTCTCCTGGATGCCGACTGACACCTCGCCGACCAGCTGTCCGTCGGTTCCATAGAGGGGGACGCGAGCGTTCGCCGTGACCCCTGTTGAACCCGAATCAACGCCCAGGTGCGTCTTCCCGTCGCGCGCGATGATCGGTTCGCTGACCTTCTGACCGATCAGGGCGGGGTTCGGATGCGAATGACGCACTCGATCCATGTCGATGACGACGACGTACGCGGCACCGGTGCGCTGGGCCGTGCTCGAGGCAAGTGCCTGCACCTCACCCGGGCACTCGGAGATTCCCGTCGGAATGCACCCCTGAACCGTCGGAATCTCGGCGAACGTCTCGGCGATGGCGGCAGCCCGGGTCTGATATTCGTGATCGAGATTGTCGCGAGCCGTCTGAGCGAAGAGCACGAATGCAACGGCGAGCGAGACGGTGAGGATCGCCAACTGAGCCAGGAATATCTGGCTCGAGAGTTTTCTGATCCGTCGTCGCATCGTGACCTGATTATCGCTGTGCCGTCGTCGCGGTGCACTGCGCAGAATGCGCGAAAGGAGGCGAAATGCGCAGAAAAGGCCAAAGGCGCACAAGCGCGACACAGCGCCGAGCACCCCAGCAGGATGACTCGAACAGCAACGCGAAGACAGAGAGGTCTCCTGCGCATGGGCACCCCCAATCCCTCCACGGCACCGCGAGACGCGGGCATCGACGCCCCCGATGACGCGGCCCGAATCGACATCGTTGATCTGACCAAGCGATACCTGACCCCGAAGGGCGAGACCTTCACGGCGATTCGGAACGTGTCGCTGACCGTCGAACCAGGGCAGTTCTGCGCAATCGTCGGACCGACCGGCTGCGGCAAGTCGACAACCCTCGCTCAGGTCTCGGGGCTGGAGCACCCGAGCGCCGGATCGGTCGCGGTCGGCGGCCAGCGGGTTTCTGGCATCACGAACGGCGTCAGCTACATGTTCCAGTCCGACTCGCTCTTCCCCTGGAAGACCGTGCTCGGCAACGTCATGATGGGTCCGATCCTGCTCGGCACGCCCAAGGTGCAGGCGACGGCGCTCGCGCTCGACTGGCTGCGGCGGGTGGGGCTGAGCGGCTTCGAGGATCGGTATCCGCACCAGCTGTCAGGAGGCATGCGCAAGAGAGTGGCGATGGCGGCGGCTCTGATCAACCGGCCGCGCATCCTGCTGATGGATGAGCCTTTCGGCGCCCTCGATGTGCAGACGAAGGCGATCATGCAGGGCGAGCTCTTGCAGCTATGGGAGGAGCTTCGGCCCTCGGTGCTATTCATCACCCACGACCTCGACGAAGCGGTGACGCTGTCAGATCGCGTGGTCATCATGACCAGCAGCCCAGGCACTGTGAAGAACATCTTCGACATCGATCTGCCGCGGCCGCGCGGCGACGTGCAGGCGATCCGGCACGAGGAGAGGTTCCTCGAACTGCAGGGCCAGATCTGGGAGTCGCTCAAAGACGAGGTGACACGCGCATACGCGCAGACCGCAGGAGCTGCAGCGTGACCGCGGCGAACGTGAACGTTGACGGGTACTACGTGATCCCGCCGGACGAGGTGGATCCTTCGACCTCGGTGAAGCGCGCGAAGACTCGGCGCACGGTTTGGATCTGGGTGGGACGCATCCTGGCCCTCGTCATCGTGTTCGGCGGGTGGCAGCTCTGCACCTCTTTGCCCAAGGGTTCGTTCCTCTGGGTCGACAAGTTCTTCTTCGGGCAGCCGACCGGGATCTGGGACAGCCTCGTCCACCTATTCACGGTGGGCACGGCGTTCGGTTCCATCTGGGAGAACCTCTGGGTCACGGTTCAGGAGGCCTTCCTCGGCTTCTTGCTGGGGACGGTTACCGGCGTGATCGTCGGAATCCTGCTCGGCTCGAACCGTTACCTCGCCTCGGTCTTCAGCCCGTACATCAAGATCCTCAACTCGATTCCTCGCATCGTGCTCGGCTCGATCTTCTTCGTGGCGTTCGGCTTCGGGATATTTCCGAAGGTCTTGCTTGCGGCGGTGCTGGTCTTCTTCGTCGTGTTCTTCAACGCATTCCAGGGCGTGCGCGAAGTCGACCAGAATCTTGTCGCCAACGTGCGGGTGCTCGGTGCATCGCCGCTGCAGGTCGCTCGGCACGTCACGATCCCGTCGGCCATGACGTGGATCATCGCGAGCCTGCACACCGCCTTCGGTTTCGCGATCATCGGTGCTCTGGTCGCCGAGATCCTCGGTGCCACGCGAGGGATCGGGCTGATCATCAGCCACGCGCAAGGGACTTTCGACCCCGACACCGTCTTCGCCTGCATGGTGATCGTCGCCGTCTTCACGCTCGCCGCCGAGTACTTGATCAGCCTTCTCGAGCGCGTCCTGCTCAAGTGGCGGCCGCCGAGCCGGTCAGAGGCGCAAGCGATCTGACCGCACCTGCTCACCCGTCCTGCAATCACCTGCCGACATCAGTCGGCGCACACTGAAAGGAAACATGCATCAATGAAGAAGCGCATGATAACCGCAGCCGCCATTGTGGGGGCAGCGGCACTGGCACTCACCGGCTGCGCCGGCACCTCGGGTGACACCACGGCGTCCGGCTCGGGGGCTTCCCTCCTGAACGTCTCCATGATGGTCGGCGGCATCGACAAGCAGATCTACCTGCCGTACCAACTCGCCCAGAGTTTGGGCTACTACAAGAAGTACGGCGTCAACATGACGCTCTCGACCGAGCAGAACGGCGGGGTGGGAGCCGAGGACGCCATGGCATCCGGTCAGGTCGACCTGGCAGGCGCCTGGTACATCCACACCGTCGACTTCCAGTCGAAGGGCAAGGATGTGGTCAACCTTGTGCAGCTTTCGGGTGCGCCGGGAGAGCGGATCATGTGCAACCCGAAAAGCGGTGTGAAGTCCGCCGCCGACTTCAAGGGCAAGACGATGGGCGTCACCGACCTCGGGTCGGGGACCGACGAGTTGACGCAGTTCCTGGCTTCTCAGAATGGCATCACTCGCGATCAGTACACGACCCTCGCGGTCGGGGCCGGAGCGACGGCGATCGCCGCAATCCAGAGCGGGACGGCCGACTGCGTGATGACCACGCAACCGACAGTCGGAGCGTTGGAGAAGCAGAAGCTCGCGACGACAGCGGTCGACCTGGCATCCGCAGACGGCGCCAAGGCGGCACTTGGTGGCGACTGGCCGGCCGCGGGTTTGCTAGCAACCGCGGACTGGGTGAAGGCCAACCCGGTGGCGGCACAAGATGTTGTCGATGCCCTGGTGGCCACGATGCACTGGATCAGCACCCACTCCGCGGCTCAAATCGCCAACAAGTTGCCTGCCGACTTCGTGCAGAACGCGACGATCACCAAGGCCCAGTACGTGTCGGGATTGACGTCTGACAAGGGCCAGTTCCTGCCGGACGGCATCATGCCCGCCGGCGGCCCGAAGGTCATCTTCGCAATGGAGAAGGCGAACGGTGTCGACACGTCGAAACTGACCTACGCAGACACCTTCAGCAACAAGTACGCCATCGCGGCGAACAAGCTGGAGGGATTCAAGGTCACGACGACTCCGGCTGGCGCCGACGGCTGACCTGACTCGTTTCGTCTTGGGGCCGGTCCGCTCGCGCGGGCTGGCCCCGAGGTGTCTCAGGGCGTGTGACCCTTGCCCACCCCCGGCGGGATCGGCTCAGAACTGGCATGGCCGTTGCCGGGCGTTGTCGTATGCGGATCACCCGGGTCGGGGCTGGCTGCGTTGGTGGCGCCGTTGCCCGGATGATCGGTCGGTCCCGGGTGATTGGTCCGGTTGGGATGCGGGGATGCAGAGCTCGATCGCGAGGGGAGCGGCGTCCAGCTCGATGCACCGTGACTGCCGAGCGGGTCAGGGATCGTCGAGCTCGGGAGATGCCCGCCTGTCACCGTCTGAAAAACCTGCTGGGCGGCAGCTCTCACATCGGGGCTTGCTGCGGCTGCGGTGACGCCGACGCCGAGTGTGCCCACCACGATGAGTGCGGTGACGACTGCGCCGTGACGGCTGATGACGGATTGCCGTCGAGCCGGAACCATGTGGGCGGCCACCTCGGCCGAGGGCATGGGATGGATGGCCGTGGCGTCCTTCTGAAGCTCGTTGAGCAGTCGATGAAGCTCAGCGTCGCCACTCATGTCCGCCTCGAGGAGAAGGCGAGCGATGGGGTCAGTCACGAGGGGACCCCGCGTTCAACGAGCTGCGGAGGGATTGCAAGCCACGCCGTTGCAGCTGCTTGATCGCGCCCACGCTCTTGCTCATGACCTGAGCCGTTTCGTCGAGGGTCAGGCCCGCCACAACCCGCAACAGCACAGCCTCACGTTGCTCGTCTTCCAAACGGTTGACGAGCGGGAGGATGCCGTGTTGGCCGAGCTTCACCGTTACCGATTCTTCGGCCGACGGTGCAGAGCGCGGGTCCGAGTCCGGATCGTACGACACAGTGAATGGCCGACGCGTGCGCGCGCGATGATGGTCGACGACGCGTGCGTGCGCGATCGAGAATGTCATGGTTCTCACGTCATCGCCCCCTTCTGCAGTGCGGTCGAGAGTCCGAAACAGTGCGAGGAACACCTCATGGGTCGTGGCCTCTGGATCGTCGACCCCGTGGGATCGCAGATACCCGAGTACCGCCGGTGAGAGCTGCTGGTAGGCCGCCGTGAATCGCTCGGCGACGGTGTCGTCCGAGCGGTTCGGCTCTTCTTCCAACAGTTCGGTAACTCCCGTTTAGTATGGCGGGGCGAACCGGAACCGCCGGTCCGCCCCGACCGCGGACCGGCCCCGATCAGGCTGGTACGGTCCGTGTGTTCCACGGTCTAGTGTCCGTGAGTAACCGGAGCGCCCGTTCCGTGCGTGTCACCGGACTGTCCGTGGTCTGCGGGGTGCGTCGGCGCGGACGTGGGCTTGTGGTCCGCGGCGCCGTTTGACGCCAGAATCGGAGCGCAGTAGTCGGTGATGCCGTCCGCCGAACCTGACGCGGTCAGCAACGCTGCGTAGGCGGTCGACCCGGCGTTCAGCCCGCCGGCGGTGAAAGCGGTGCACAGTCCGAATGCCGCGTCGCCGCTTGCGTCGGGCCCCCTGGTCGCGTCGGGCGACGGAGTCGGATCTGTCGCGGGGTCCGTGTCATCGTCGGTCGGGGCCGCCGAGGGAGTGTCCGTCGCAGATTCCGATTGCTGATCGGTGGGAAAGGCTCCATTCGCAGCGGCGGCGACTGCTGTGCCTCCGCCAATGGCAACGAGTGAAAGTACTGCGATCGCCACCTTGGTGCCAACTGCAGTTGCAATGAATGACACGGGAAAAACCTCCAAATTGTCCATACGAGCGCCGACCTGAACGCGGCGGGCTCGAGTGGATAATCGAAGGAGACCGTCAGAAGTTACAGATTGCGTGAAACCGCGACGCGCCCTGGATCATTTGTTACCTGGAGCTGTGTACCGTGTTGCTCTTCACGGTCACCGTCGTGGACCCGGTCTGTGTTCGATCTTGTGGCAGATGCCCCTTCGGGGCTGGGCCTCCACGCGCGACGTGGGCTTGCTGACGGCGGATGCCGAGGTGTACCCGCTCTTGGATCCGGTGATCGAAACGGTGAGGGTGCTGCCCGCATCGG
>DASYEE010000086.1:0-3846 GCA_036499165.1 Galbitalea sp.
CGACGCCGCCAACGCGATCGCGACGTCGATCTCGACGCGGGCGCTGACCCCGCGGATCGCACTTGTACTCGCCGCGGTCATGAACTTCGTCGGCGCGCTACTGGGGCAGAAGGTGGCGCACACGGTCAGCGATGTCATCAACACCGACAGCGTCTCGGTCAACCACGGTCTGGTGATCGTGCTGTCCGGACTGGTCGGCGCGATCGCGTGGAACCTGATCACCTGGTACTTCGGCCTGCCGTCTTCCTCGACCCATGCACTGATCGGTGGGTTGGTCGGGGCCGCGATCCCGGCCGGGGTCACGGTGCACTGGCACAAGATCCTGGACAAAGTCGTGATCCCGATGGTGGCTTCGCCCTTGGTGGGCTTCGTGCTGGCCTTCGCCGTGATGCTGGCGATCATGTGGATCTTCCGCAGCCGGAACCCGCACCGGGTCTTCCGCGGCTTCCGCTTCATGCAGACGTTCTCAGCGGCGGCGCTCGCTCTGGGGCACGGCCTGCAGGACGCCCAGAAGACGATGGGCGTGATCTTCCTCTGCCTGGTGATCAGCCACCACGCCAGCGCCACCGACGGCCTGCCGCTGTGGGTGGTGGTCTGCTCGGCATCCGCGATCTCGTTCGGGACGTACTCCGGCGGCTGGCGGATCATGCGCACCCTGGGACGCAAGATCATCGACCTCGACCCGGCCCGCGGCTTCACTGCCGAAGCCGTCGGCGCGGCGGTGCTCTATACGACGGCGTACGTCTGGCAGGCGCCCATCTCCACGACCCACACGATCACCTCGGCCATCATGGGCACCGGCGCCACCAAGCGCTTCTCCGCTGTGCGCTGGGGGGTCGCCCGGTCGATCCTCACCGCCTGGCTGCTGACCTTCCCCGCCGCTGGTGCCGTCGCCGCGGTGTTCTATCTCGTGATGCGGTACGTCTTCCAGCTGCCGTAGCGGCGGCGGGGCTCGGCGTACGAGGCGGGCGTGGCGTTGGGCATGCCGCCTCCGACCCTCCCCGACATGCAAATGTTGCTGGTGTGACAGTGGAGCGCCTGCCGAGCTGCGCAGGCGACATTCGCATGTCCGGGGGAGGGTCGGTTTTCCCCAGGCTCCCGGCGCCGGGTCGTACGACGAACCTCAGCAGCCCACCATCTGCGGCATGGATGTTGTGAGTCATGTGACTTTGCTCGGGGGCGCGTGCACCCGAGCCGCGATCGTCGAGCGCTGCGGTTCGGCTGAGGTCGATCGCGCTTTAAGACCCGGCGCTTTGGTGCGGGTGGCCCGAGGGAGGTATGCAACAGCGTCCGCGTCGGAGGCCGTCAAGGCAGCCAGCTCGCTGGGCGGGATCATGTCGATGCGTACGGCGGCGCAGCAGCACGGTTGGGGATTGAAACAGGTGCCAGCGCTACCGGATGTGACATTCGCACGCACGCGCCGGCTCGATGCGCGGGCACGGGCGATGGTGGTACCGCACTGGTCCGAGATCGATGAGCGGGACGTGACAGCCGGGGCAACCGGCGTACAACGGACGTTGATCGACTGCATGAGGATGCTGCCGCTCGACGAGTCGCTACCGATCCTGGACAGCGCGGTGCGGGCCGATGACGTGTCGCCGGACGATGTGCGCCGGATCGCAGACTCGATGAACGGCCGGGGGCGGACGCGGGCGCGTGGCGTCGCTGCACTCGTGGACGGACGCTGCACGAACCCGTTCGAGTCGACGCTCCGGGCGATCGGCTCGACCGTTCCAGGCCTCGGCCTGGTCCCGCAGTTAGGTATCAAGATCTCGGAACGGAGGACATTGCACCCCGACCTAGCGGACCCAGCCCTCGGGCTCATCGTCGAGGCCGAGAGTTTCGCGTGGCATGGGAAGAGCGCTGCACTGACCCGCGACTGCTGGCGCTACAACACGTTCACGCTCCTGGGCTGGACGGTGATCCGGTTCAGCTGGTTCCAGGTGATGCAGCGCCGCGAGTACGTTCTGGGCGCTCTCGAGGAGGCGTCCCGACTGCTCCACCGACATGCGAATGTTGCGCGTGGGGCTGTAGATCGCCCGCTATGACACCTGAGCGACATTCGCATGTTCGGGGGCCGGGGTTCGGGGCCGGGGTTCGGGGGCCGGGCGCGGCGGAGCATAAGCCGGCCTCGAGGCACTGCTGTATGTCGCCGGCTCAGCCGAACCGGCCGGAGATGTAGGCCTCGGTGGCCTCCTCGTCCGGCACGCTGAAGATCTTCTTGGTCGGGTTCATCTCGACCAGCCGGCCGGGCTTGCCGGTGGCGGCGAGGTTGAAGAACGCGGTGTCCTCGGAGACCCGCGCCGCCTGCTGCATGTTGTGGGTCACGATGACGATCGTGTACTGCTCCTTGAGCTCGTGGATCAGGTCCTCGACGGCCGAGGTGGAGATCGGGTCGAGGGCTGAGCACGGCTCGTCCATCAGCAGCACCTGCGGCTCGACGGCGATCGCACGCGCGATGCAGAGACGCTGCTGCTGGCCACCGGAGAGCCCCATACCGGGCTTGCCGAGGCGATCCTTGACCTCGTTCCAGAGGTTCGCTCCCTGCAGCGAGCGCTCCACGACGGTGTCGGCGTCGGACTTCGAGAGCTTCTTGTTGTTCAGGCGCAGCCCGGCGAGCACGTTCTCGTAGATCGACATCGTCGGGAAGGGGTTCGGCCGCTGGAAGACCATCCCGATCATCCGGCGTACCTCCACCGGGTCGATGTTCGGGTCGTAGAGCGACTGGCCGTCGACGACGACCTTGCCCTCGACCCTGGCTCCGGGGATCACTTCGTGCATCCGGTTCAGGGTGCGCAGGAAGGTCGACTTGCCGCAGCCGGACGGACCGATCAACGCGGTCACGGAGCGCGCCTTGATCGTCATGTTGACGCCCTCGACGGCGAGGAAGTCCCCGTAGTAGATGTTGAGGTCAGAGACATCGATGCTCTTGGCCATGGTCGTTCCTAGCCTCGTTCCTTCATGTGGCTCGTCCTGCTTCTAGTGCCCGGACTTGGGGGCGAAGAACCGACCCGCTACCCGGGCCAGGATGTTGAGGATCATCACGATGATGATCAGTACCAGCGCTGCGCCCCACGCCATGTTCTGCAGGATCTCCGGATTCTGGCCCGGCTGGGTGTAGCTGTAGTAGATGAACACCGGCAGGCTCGCCATCTGTCCGTGGAACAGGCTGTAGTTCAGCGACGGGGTTGCTCCACAGATGATCAGCAGCGGAGCGGTCTCGCCGATGACGCGGGCGATCGCCAGTGTGATGCCGGTGATGATGCCAGCCATAGCCGTCGGGATCACGATCCGGACGATGGTCTTCCACTTCGGGACCCCGAGGGCGTACGACGCCTCCCGCAGGTCCGAGGGCACCAGCTTGAGCATCTCCTCCGACGAGCGGACCACGATCGGCATCATCAGCAGGGACAGCGCCACACTGCCGCCGATGCCGAACTGGGTGCCTGGGCCGAGGATCAGGGAGAACAGCGCGTAGGCGAACAGGCCTGCGACGATCGAGGGGATGCCCGTCATCACGTCGACCAGGAACCGGATCCAGGACGCGGTCCGGGACCCGGCGCTGTACTCGACGAGGTAGACCGCGGTCAGCAGGCCGATCGGTACCGAGATGATGGTGGCGGCCAGTGTGATCAGCAGGGTGCCGATGATCGCGTGGTAGATGCCGCCAGGCTCGTTGACGACGTTGCGCATCGTCCAGCTCAGGAACCGGCCGTTGATCTGGCTGCCACCCTTGGAGATCGCCTCGTAGAGCAGTGAGACCAGCGGCACGAAGGCGATCCCGACCGCCGTCCAGATCAGCGAGGTGACGAGGCGGTCCTTCGCGGCGCGGGCGTTCTCGACCGC
>DASYEE010000087.1:0-11455 GCA_036499165.1 Galbitalea sp.
CCTACCTGTACAGCCAGTTCGAGACCTATGACGCCCACCGCATGTACGCCTGCTTCGACCAGCCCGACCTGAAGGCCAACTTCGAGCTGCGCGTGAAGGCGCCCAAGCACTGGACCTGTATCAGCAACGGCGTCGGCCTCCGCCACACTGGTAACACTGTCGCTGACCGCGACACCGCCACCTGGACCTTCGAGCAGACCCCGCGGGTCTCCACGTACATCACCGCCCTGATCGCCGGGCCGTATCACGCCGTCTACGACCACCACGACGGCATCGACCTCGGCCTGTACTGCCGCCGGTCGCTGGCCGAGTTCCTCGACCCGGCCGAGCTGTTCCACCTCACCAAGGCCGGGTTCGACTTCTACCACCGGGTCTTCGACTACCGGTACCCGTTCGGCAAGTACGACCAGTTGTTCGTCCCCGAGTTCAACGCGGGGGCAATGGAGAACGCCGGCGCTGTCACCTTCGTCGAGACCTACATCTTCCGCTCAAAGGTGACAGACGCGATCAAGGAGCGCAGGGTCATCACCATCCTGCACGAGCTCGCACACATGTGGTTCGGCGACCTCGTGACCATGAAGTGGTGGAACGACCTGTGGCTGAACGAGTCCTTCGCAGAATGGGCCTCCGCGATGGCAGCCGCCGAGGCGACCGAATGGACGGAGGCCTGGACGACCTTCGCCGCGATGGAGAAGAGCTGGGCGTACGCACAGGATCAGCTGCCATCCACCCACCCCGTCTACGCCGAGATCAACGACCTGGAAGACGTGCAGGTCAACTTCGACGGCATCACATACGCCAAGGGCGGGTCGGTGCTGAAGCAGCTTGCTGCGTGGGTCGGTATCGATGAGTTCTTCGCGGGAGTCGGCGCGTACTTCAAGAAGCACGAGTACGGCAACACCGAGCTCGGCGACCTGCTCGCCGAACTCGAGACGACCTCCGGGCGCGAACTCACCGAGTGGGCGAAGCTCTGGCTGCAGACGGCTGGTCCGAACACGCTGCGCCCCGAAATCGAGACCGGCGCGGATGGCTCGATCGTCTCGTTCGCTGTGGTGCAGACGGCACCAGCCGACTACCCGACGATCCGGCCGCATCGCCTCGCGATTGGCTTCTACGACCTCATCGACGGCAAGCTCACGCGTGTGAAGCGGGTCGAGTTGGATATCGCGGGCGAGCGCACGTCGGTCGACGAGCTGGTCGACGTGACGAAACCCGCACTCGTGCTGTTGAACGACGACGACCTCGCCTACGCAAAGATTCGCTTGGATGACGATTCGCACGCCGTCGCGCTCGAGCACCTCTCCGACATCGAGAACCCGCTCGCCCGCGCGCTCGTCTGGGGCGCCGTGTGGGACGCTGTGCGGGACGCCGAGACGAGCGCGAGCGACTACATCGCCCTCGTGCTCGGAAACATCGCGAGTGAGTCGGAGTCGACGACCATCCGCGTCACGCTGTCGCAGCTTCTCTCGGCCGCCCGCATGTATGTCGCGCCGGAGCGCCGCGCGGCGACCATCGAGCGGATCGGCGACGGGCTGTGGGCGCTTGCCCAGGCGGCGGAGCCCGCATCGGACGCACAGTTCCAATTCGTGAAGTTCTTCGCGAACATCGCGTCGACGCCGGCCCACGTTGCCGCGATCACCGCGCTGCGCGAGCGTTCGTCGAGCCTCGACGGCCTCGAGATCGACACCGACCTCGACTGGGAACTGCTCGAAGGCCTCGTACTGAACGGCGCGGCAGGCAAGGCCGAGATCGACGCTGCACTGGCGAAGGACAACACGGCGAACGGCCAGCTGTCTGCTGCCAGAGCGGCAGCGACCATCCCGACCGCCGAAGGCAAGCGAGCCGCCTTCGATTCGATCGTTGCGAAGGATGACCTGTCGAACACGATCGTGCGCGGCACGACGCTCGGCTACCGCCACACGAACGACCCGTCGTCGCTCGAGGGCTTCGTCGAGCCGTACTTCGCGGCCCTCACCGAGGTCTGGAAGTCGCGCACATACAAAATCGCCGAGTACATCGTCGACGGCCTGTACCCTGCGCCGCTCGCATCGCCCGAGCTGGTCGAGGCGACGAACGCATGGCTGGATGCCAACCCCGGCATCCCCGCGATGCGCCGCCTGGTCGGCGAGCAGCTCTCGAGCGTCGAGCGTGCGCTGCGGGCGCAGGCCCGCGACGCGAAGTAACGCGCCGCAGCTCCTTTCCTACGCCGCGGCGGGTCGACTGACCCGCCGCGGCTGGGTCAGATTTCGCCAAGGCAGCGACAAATAGACTGGTCGGGCTATGAAATTCCTGATCGCAGCCTCCCAGACGCTCTCCCCATGGGAGATGTTCATGAAGTTCCTGCACGGCATCTACACGCCGTGGCATGTGCTGATCAACATCGTGCTGATCGTCGTGATCGCCCTGCTTGTGCGCATCGTCCTGCGTTTCGTCGTCAATCGCGTGGTCAGCAGGATCGTCAACGGTGTCAAGAAGCGACAGGGCGCAGAGGACACCCAGGCACTCCTCGCTTCGCCCCTGAACGCGGTACGCACCGTTCAGCGCACCCGCACGCTCGGCAGCGTCTTCAACAACATCGTCGGAACCCTGATCGTGATCGTCGCCGTGCTCATGATCATCGGTCAGCTCGACAGCAACATCACCGCATCCTTCGCCCTGATCACCGGCGCGCTCGGCGCCGGCCTCGGTTTCGGCGCCCAGAACATCGTGAAAGACGTCCTGAACGGCCTGTTCATGGTCGCGGAAGACCAGTATGGCGTTGGCGACGTCGTCGACCTCGGGGCGGCGACAGGCGTTGTCGAGGCCGTCGGCGTCCGGATCACGCAGATCCGAGACGTCAACGGCATCGTGTGGTTCTGTCGCAACGGCGAGATTCTCCGGGTTGGCAACGTCTCGCAGGGCTGGTCACGGGTGATCGTCGACCTCGCCGTTCCATACGACACGGATGTCTCGGCCGTGCAGTCGCAGATGCTCGCGACCGCGACGGACATGGCTACCAACTCGAAGTGGCGTGCCCGCATCGTCGATAAGCCCGAGGTGTGGGGAATCGAGTCGATCGCAGCAGACTCGATCGTGATCCGAATGGTCGTGAAGACCCGCCCCGGCAGCAAGGACGACGTCGCGCGCGAGCTGCGCGCTCGACTGAAGGAATCGCTCGACGCCATGGGCGTGAAGTTGCCGTCGCTCTCGAGCGTCGTGCTGAGCGGCTTCGATGGTGCGGAGAGCGTATCCGGTGCGCGACCCCCGCGGACGACCCCGAACCCCGTCGTGACGACCGAGGATCCGAAGCCGGCCAGGGGTCGTGCAGCCAGGAAGGCGAACGCCGCTCCGGCGACGACCACAAGCGCCGGGGTAGCTACGCGGCCGGCGACAAAGGATCCGCGGGCGACCACCCTGCCGATCCAGAAACCGAAGCCCGACCGTACGCAGAAGCCCGACCAGACTCCCAAACCCGACCAAAACAAGCCGGACGATGACTGACGCGACCCCAGGGCAGAAAAACCCCGTCACACTTCGCTCGAGCGAGAACGGCGAAGCGGCGACCGGCAATTTCTGGCGCGAAGTGGGCGGTCGGGCGACCTTCGAGAAGCTGGTCCGCCGCTTCTATGAGGGCGTGGCAGACGACGAGGTTTTGCGCCCGATGTATCCGGAGGAGGATCTGGAGGGCGCCATCCAGCGACTCACCGGGTTCCTCGAGCAGTACTGGGGCGGCCCTGGCACCTACTCCGAGCAGCGCGGGCACCCGCGCCTGCGCATGCGGCACCAACCCTTCAAGGTCAATCCGGATGCTCGCGACCGCTGGCTCCGTCACATGCGCGTCGCGGTCGACAGCCTCGAACTCGCGCCCATCGACGATGCGATGCTCTGGGGCTACCTCGAGCGCGCCGCGTTCGCGATGGTGAACACGTTCGATGAGTAACGGTGCCGGCCTCGCCGGTTGCGCACCGGGTCAGGCCGCGTAGCGCCAGAAGTCGCGCATGAGGGTGGGCGGTGTCGGTCCCGTCATCGCGCGCTGCGTGAAGAGGATGTCGACCGACCTGGACGACGGAGTCACGAACGCCGATGTGCCAGAACCGCCGACCCAGCCGTAGCGCCCGATGACGTTCCACGGCTCGTTTTCCGCGACATCCACCTGCCCGCCGAAGCCCCAGCCCTGGCCTTCGATGAACAGGAGGCTCGCCTCGCGCTGCGTGTCGGTGAGGTAGTCGGTCATCATCTCGTCGACGGAGTCCGAGCCGAGGATGCGCGCGCCGTTTGCTTCGCCTCCGCCGAGCAACATCTGGGCGAACGCGTACCAGTCGTCGACTGTCGAGACGAGACCTCCCGCGCCGGACGGAAATGACGGGAGGCTCGCCCACTTGCCATCAGGCCCGTCTGCTAGCTGGAGAGATCCGCGGTCATCGGGCTCGTAGAAGGTCGCGAATCGGTCTCGCTGGGAAGCGGGTACCGCGAAACCGGTGTCCGGCATGCCGAGCTGCTCGAAGACGCGCTCAGACAGGAATTCCGGAAGCGACTGGCCCACAATTCGAGGCACAAGGACGCTGAGGATGTCTGCACTCGTGTTGTAGAGCCAGGTCTCGCCCGGCTGCGCGAGCGCCGGCACCTTCGCGAGCGCGGCGATCCACTCGTCCGGTGACAAGTCAGTGATGGGCAGGGCGCCGGTCTGCAGGGCGAACAGCGCCTGGACTCCCGGAGTGGAGAAGTCAGACGGGAATCCGTAGCCGGAACGGAAGGTCATCAAGTCGAACAGCGTGATCGGGCGCAGGAGCGGCACCGTGTCGTCGAGTTCGCTCGTCGGAGTGCGAAGCACCCGCACGGACGCGAGTTCAGGAAGCCACCTGTCTACCCGATCGTCGAGGGCGACCAATCCGGCTTCGACGAGAATCATCACGCCAGCGGCGAGGATGGGCTTGCTGGCCGACGCGATGCGAAAAATTGAGTCGCGCCGCATCGGCGATTCGCCTTCGAGCGAGAGAGAGCCGACGGCCGCGACCTCGACTCCCCCGCGACCGGCCACGAGGCCGACCGCTCCCGGGATCTCGCCTGAGTCAACGTGCTGCTGGAGCGTCTCATGAAGCGTCGTCATAGCTCCACACTCCGGCACGGCTCGACCGAATGTCAACGACCCTGGGTGTCTTCTCCCCGCGTCACGGCCTCGGCGCGCGAGCCAGCACGGAGCGCGCGTGCCGGAGCACCGGCTCGTCGACCATGCGTCCGTCGAATCGGAATACGCCTCGTTCGCCCTGCGCCGCGGCCAGGATCGCGCGAGCAGCGTCAAGTTCCGGCCCGGTCGGGGCGTAGGCCCGGCGGATGACGTCGACCTGGCTCGGGTGGATGCACGCGGTTGCGGCAAATCCGCTCGCCACGGCATCCTCTGCCTCCCTGCCGAGACCGTCGAGATCCGCAATGTCGAGATAGACGGAGTCGATCGCGTCCGTCTCCCCGGCCGCAGCCGCGAGCAGCACAGCGGATCTCGCGTGGCGAGCAACCTCGCGATAGCTGCCATCGGCAAACCGACTCGACGTCCCGCCAATCGATGCGATGAGGTCTTCCGCACCCCACATCAGGGCGACGACGTGCGGAACCGCCGCGATGCTTGCAGCCGCGAGTACTCCGGCCGCGGTCTCGCACAGCGCGACAACGTCGTATTCGCGCAGCGCTTCGACCTCGGCCGCCGACGTCGCCTTGGCGAGCATCACCGTTCGGTATTCGGTCTTCGCGAGAGCTCCGAGATCGAGCTCGAAGTCTTCGGTCTCGAACGAGTTGACGCGCACGACGGTTGTGGCCGGGTCGAGGGGGTGGGCGACCAGCGCCTCACGGGCTGCGACCTTGTCTGCGGGAACCACGGCATCCTCGAGGTCGAGGATGACGGCATCCGCCCTCGCCGCAGCCTTGTCGTAACGGTCTGGCCGGTCGGCCGGGCAGAACAGCAGGGCCGGCCCCATCGCGAATGTCACGGACGGGCGCCCTCACACCAAACGAGCGACGACCGGCCCGCCGTCGCGACGACGTCGCCATCCTGGTTGCGCGCCGTGTGGGTCATCACGACGACGCCCTGGCCCTCTCGCGACTTCGAGCGGCGCTTGGAATCGATCACCGTCTCCGAGTACATCGTGTCGCCGACGAACAGCGGATTCGGGAACGCGATCTCGGTGAAGCCGAGGTTGGCGACGAGGGTGCCGAGGGTGAGCTGGGCGACGGATGCGCCGACCAGCGTCGAGAGGGTGAACATCGAGTTCACGAGACGCTGCCCGAACGGCTGCGTGGCAGACCAGGCGGCGTCGAGGTGCAGCGGCTGCGTGTTCATCGTGAGCGTGGTGAAGAGCACGTTGTCGGCTTCCGTCACCGTGCGGCCGGGACGATGCAGGTAACGAGTGCCCACGGCAAACTCTTCGAAGAAGAGCCCACGCTGCTCGATCACCGGTCCGTCGTCCCGCCGCTCGGTCATCTCAGAATCCCAGTTCGCGGCTGATCACCATGAGTTGCACCTCTGTCGTGCCCTCGCCGATTTCGAGGATCTTCGAGTCACGATAGTGGCGCGCGACCGGATTCTCATTGAGAAAGCCGTATCCGCCGAAAACCTGCGTGGCATCGCGTGCGTTGTCCATCGCGGCCTCGCTACAGATGAGCTTCGCGAGGCTCGCCTCCAGCTTGAACGGCAATCCGGCATCCATCTTGCGTGCGGCGTCGTAGTACGCGAGGCGCGCCTGGTGAACCCTGGCCTGCATCCGCGCGATCTTGAACGCGACGTACTGGTTGTCGCCGATAGGACGCCCGAATACCACGCGCGATTTGGCATAACGAAGCGCCTCCTCGAAACAGCCCTGCGCTGCTCCGGTGCACAGCGCGGCGAACGCGATCCTGCCCTCGTCGAGGCTCTGCAGGAAGTTCGCGTAGCCGCGACCGACCTGTCCGAGCAGATTAGCCTCAGGCACTCGCACATTCTCGAATCGCAGGGGGTGCGTGTCTGAGGTGTGCCAGCCGACCTTGTCGTAGCTCGGCAGCACGGTGAACCCTGGCGTGCCGGTTGGCACGATGATTGCGCTCAGCTCTTTCTTCACCGTGCCATCCGCCCGGCTGGACTCCCCCGTGACGGCAAGCACGGTGACGATGCTGGTGATCTCGCTGCCGGAGTTCGTAATGAACTGCTTCGAGCCGTTGATGACCCACTCGCCGTTGTCGAGGTACGCCGTAGTCTCTGTTCCTCCAGCATCAGACCCGGCGTTCGCCTCGGTCAGCCCGAATCCCGCGAGCGCCCTGCCCTGGACGAGGTCCGGCAGCCAGCGGCTCTTCTGCTCGTCCGTTCCGTAGCTGATGATGGGCATGACGCCGAGTCCGATGCCGGCCTCGAGGGTCACCCCGATCGACTGGTCGGCTCGGCTGAGCTGCTCGATGGCGAGGCAGAACTGGAAGTAGGTCTTGCCGCGTCCCCCATACTCCTTGGGGAACGGCAGGCCGAAGAGGCCCATTTCGCCCATCTGGCGGATGATTCCATACGGCAGCTCGCGCTTGGTGTCGTATTCGTATGCTGCCGGCGCGACGACGGTGTCGGCGAATTCGCGCACATCATCGACGAGCTTCTGTTCTTCGTCGGTGAGTCCGTAGGTTGCTGTTTCGGTGATCATTCGGATGCTCCTTCGTGAGGGCTTATTGATGCAACGACCTGGTCGAGTGAGACCAGATCGCCAGGAACGACGTCGATACGAACGACGCCAGTGAGCGAAGCGAGCATTTTGTGCTCCATCTTCATGGCTTCAACGGTGACGAGGAGTTGCCCCTCCTCGACGGAATCTCCCGACCGTGCCGCCACCGCGACGACCGTTCCGGGCATGGGCGTGCGGATGTCGGGGCTTGCGACCCCTGCCGCTCGCGTGAGCGTCGACCGGTGGTCTGCAAGCTCTGCCGCGCGGGAGCGAAGGACCCCGTCCCACACCCGGCCACGCGCCGCGACCCAGGTGCGGGCATCGCCGTTGCCTGCTGCAGCGATTGCGATCGTGACCGGGGTCGCCGTGCCGTCGACCTCCAGGATGCGCGTGGCGCCGAATCCCGACATCCTCGCGTCGTGCGCGGAGCCGTCAACCTCGACCGCGCTGCCTGCGACCGAGACATCGATGGTGGATTCCGGGCCGGCCCGGAAGCTGTAGCGACTCGACACGGGAGCACCAAGACGCCATCCCCGTGACGCATGCCACGGGCCGTCCCCGGCTTTCTCGTGGGCAAAGAGTGCTGCCGCGATCACGAGATCGTCACGCGCCGGCGGCAAGACCAGGTCGTCCAGCCTCCGCTCGATCAGGCCTGTGTCAAGGTCGCCAGCCCGCACTTCCTCGGTCGCGAGCAGCCGGAGGAGAAACCCCAGGTTCGTGCGCACTCCGAGCACAACGGTGTCGCTCAGCGCCCGGGTGAGTCGGTCGAGTGCCTGCGCCCGGTCGTCGCCGTGGGCGACGATCTTCGCGAGCATCGGGTCGTAGTCCGCGGTGACGACGAGGCCGTCCGCGAGCGAAGAATCGACTCGGACGCCGGGGCCGGCTGGCTCACGCAGCGCGAGCACTGTTCCGGTCGCGGGCAGGAAGCCCCGCGCGGGGTCTTCCGAGTAGAGGCGTGCCTCGATTGCATGGCCGCTGAGGGACACATCCGCCTGGCCGAACGCGAGCGGTTCCCCGCTCGCGACCCTGAGTTGCTGCTCGACGAGGTCGAGCCCGGTCACGAGCTCGGTGACCGGATGTTCGACCTGGAGTCGGGTATTCATCTCCATGAAGAAGAAGTCGTCGGGCGCCGCGGCACTCACGAGAAACTCCACCGTGCCGACGCCACGGTAGTCGACACTGCGGGCGACCTCGCACGCTGCCTCGCCCATCCGCGCACGCTGCTCGGGGCTGAGCAGTGGCGATGGCGCCTCCTCGATGATCTTCTGGTGGCGGCGCTGCAGGGAGCACTCGCGCTCACCCAGGTGCACCACCGACCCGAAGTCGTCGGCGAGGACCTGTACCTCGATGTGACGTGGTTGCGGGATGTAGCGCTCGAGCAACAGGGTGTCATCGCCAAACGCGTTCAAGGCCACGCGGCGGGTGGCGACGAGCGCATCGGCAAGATCGGCCCCGTTGGTGACGACTGTCATTCCCTTGCCGCCCCCGCCCGCCGACGGCTTGATGATCAGCGGGAATCCAACGGATGCCGCGGCCTCGACGAGTTCGCCGTCGGTCATGCTCTTAGCGCCGACGCCACGGATCAGCGGAACATCGCGGGCGCCAACGTGCTCTTTCGCTCGGATCTTGTCGCCCATGATGTCGATGGCCGCGACCGGGGGGCCGATGAAGACGATGCCGGCGTCGGCGACGGCGCGCGCGAATTCCGCGTTCTCTGACAGGAACCCGTATCCCGGATGAACAGCGCTGGCCCCGGCCGTGCGCGCAGCCGCGATGATCGCCTGGATGTTCAAATAGCTCTGTGCCGCTGCGGCCGGCCCGATATTCAGGGCTTCATCGGCGAGCGCGACATGCCGCGCATCGACATCCGCGTCGCTGTAGACCGCGATCGAGCGGATGCCGAGCTTTCTGAGTGTCTCGATGATGCGACACGCGATCTCGCCACGATTGGCGACCAGGACGGACTCGAACATCACGTCACATCCTGAACAGGCCGAAGCCCGGTTCGGGCAGCGGCGTGGCCGCGCAGAGTTCGAGGGCGAGCCCGAGGATCGTGCGGGTGTCCGCCGGGTCGATGATGCCGTCATCCCACAGCCGCGCGGTCGAGTAGTAGGGGTTTCCCTGGGTCTCGTACTGGTCGCGGATCGGCGCCTTGAACTCTTCCTCAGCTTCAGCCGACCACGCCTCACCACGCGACTCGAGCTGCTCGCGACGGACAGTGGAGAGCACGGATGCCGCCTGCGCGCCGCCCATCACCGAGACACGGCTGGCCGGCCACATCCAGAGGAATCGCGGCGAATAGGCCCGACCGCACATCGAGTAGTTGCCGGCCCCGAACGAGCCACCGATCACCACCGTGAGCTTCGGAACCCGGGTCGTTGCGACGGCCGTCACCATCTTTGCGCCGTGCTTGGCGATGCCGCCGGCCTCGTAATCCCTGCCGACCATGAAGCCCGAGATGTTCTGCAGGAAGACCAGCGGGATGCCGCGCTGGTCGCACAGCTCGATGAAGTGAGCACCCTTCTGCGCGGACTCACTGAACAGCACGCCGTTGTTTGCGACGATGCCGACGGGATGCCCGTGAATGTGCGCGAAGCCGGTCACGAGAGTTGCGCCGTACTCGCTCTTGAACTCGGAGAACTCGCTCGCGTCGACGAGACGGGCGATGACCTCGCGCACGTCGTACGACGACTGCACGTCCGTCGGAACCACACCGTACAGGTCGGCTGGGTCGACGGAAGGCTCGCGACTGCCGATGACGTCCCAGGCCGGGGAAGCCGGGCGCGGAAGGGTCTCCACGATGTCGCGCACGATCTCGAGCGCGTGCAGGTCGTCATCGGCCAGGTGATCGACGACACCAGAGGTGCGGGCGTGCAGGTCGCCGCCGCCGAGCTCCTCCGCGGTGACGATCTCACCGATCGCGGCCTTGACCAGCGGCGGGCCGCCGAGGAAGATCGTGCCCTGGTTTCGCACGATGACGGTTTGGTCGCTCATCGCGGGCACGTAGGCGCCGCCGGCTGTACACGATCCCATGACGCTGGCGATCTGCGGGATGCGCGCGGCAGACATCTGCGCCTGGTTGTAGAAGATGCGGCCGAAGTGGTCGCGGTCGGGGAAGACCTCGTCCTGCAGGGGCAGAAACGCACCGCCGGAGTCCACGAGGTAGATGCACGGGAGGCGATTCTCCATCGCTATCTCCTGTGCGCGGAGGTGCTTCTTCACTGTGACGGGGAAGTAGGTGCCGCCCTTGACCGTCGCGTCGTTGGAAATCACGAGGACCGGCCGATCATGCACGAGACCGACACCCGCGATCACACCGGCACCAGGAGCCTCATCGTCGTACATGCCGTTTGCCGCGAGGGGCGCGATCTCGAGGAACGGGCTACCGGAATCGAGCAGGCGGTCGACCCGATCGCGAGGGAGGAGCTTGCCCCTGGCGACGTGTCGCTCGCGGGATTTCTCCGGCCCGCCGAGCGCGGTTTTCGCGAGTCGCTCGCGCAGTTCGTCTACGAGCGCCCGCTGTGCGGCGTCGTTCGCGAGAAACTGGTCGCTTGTGCGGTCGATATGACTCGCGAGCGTCTGCATCGACGATCCATTCAGTTAGTAGCTATTAACTGAGTTTAGGTTAGTCTGGATTAACCGAATTGTCCAGCGTATAGAGCCAGTGGAGGGCCGTTGACCGCGACCATCACCTCACGTGAGCAAGCGAAAGCCGATCGCCGTTCCGCGCTGCTGCACGCGGCCGCCGAGCAGTTCGCCGAGCGTGGTTTTGCGAGGGTCTCCATCGAAGACCTCGGCACGGCTGTCGGCGT
>DASYEE010000088.1:0-4683 GCA_036499165.1 Galbitalea sp.
CCGGCGGCATAGGCGGTATGTGCTCGCCGCGCGTCGTCGTCGGTGTAGGCGACGTTCTCGCGGTGGATGCGTTCGGCCCGGCTGTCGGCCGAGAAGCGTCGCCATGCCTTGTCGGTCATGCCGTAGAGGCGACCTCCCCAGGTGCCTTCGGGCTTGCGGACCGTCCGCATCATCTGCTCGGCCTGGGTGGCGCAGTCGAGCAGGATGGGGCAGCTCGAGCAGAGGTCGCGTGCGCGGCGGTGGTCGTCGGGGTGGATGCTGTCGAACAGTTCCCACTTGCCGAAGCAGGGGGTGCTCATGTCGCCCTCACCGCCCCGTCCAACCCAATCCAGCCCACGCCACACCGCGCGCAGTAGGTGTTCGCACCGGCGTCGTTGGTCAGCTCGTGGTTGCCGGTCCAGGCGGGGCAGGGGAGGGTTTCGACGTCCCGAACAGGGGTCGCGCGTCTCCCGGTGTTCTGGTCAGCCCGACGCTTCCTTGGGATGACGGTCATGCCTGCCGCCCTTGCATCGCGGCACTCTCGGCAGCCAGTTCCTCGCGATCGAAGGCCAGGCACTCAGGGCAGGTGATGGTCTCCCACTCGTGCAGCCAGCCGATGTGCCCGCCCTTGGTGACGATGTTCCCGCCGCACGCCCAGGCCATGTTCGGCTGCAACACGTGGGTCAGCTCGGAGCGTGGCTCGGTGAACAGGGCCGAGTCGCCGGCCGCGTAGGTGCTCACGTCCCCGCCCCTTCGTCCCGGACCCGCTGGACAAGCGCAGTCGCGGCCGACACTGCTTGCGGGCCGTCGATCTTTCCTGCCATGAGCGCCGTGATGACGACCGCGAACTCTTGCGTCAGCCAGTCGAGCCCCTCGGTGTCCTCGCCCGCAGCAGCAGGCACGGGGGCGGGGGTGGGGTGCGGCGGTTGGCTGACATGCGCCGCACCCCCCGAGGCTAGGTCAGCCTGTACCTCGGTTGCTTGTGGCCCCTCCGTCTCTGGTGCGGCAGTAGGCACGGGGGCGGGAGTGTGGGGTGCGCCGAACTCTTGGCAGCCAGGGAGGTTGCAAGGACCATCGTGGTCGTCCTTCTCGATGCCGCCGCCGTGGCCTACATGGTCGTCCAGTGCGGTGCCCTCACAGCACTTGCAGCAGCGGTATCGACGGGTGCTCATCGCCGCCCCTCCGTCTCCGGTGCGGCAGCCTCAGCGAACTTGTCCTCGGTCATGCTGCCTCCTCCTCGGCTGGCAGGAGTTCGATCCGCGCTCGGACTTCCTGGGTGGTGTAGTTCAGGCCGTGCAGCCTCCGAAGGTGTCGGACCATGCCGAAGCACGCCTTGAGAACGTGGCCGCACTCAGGGCAGAGGAACCGCTCCTCATTGGCGCGACGTTCGGCCAGCCGCTCCGTCATGCACGTCAGGCAGTGACGCGCTGACGACGGGTAGATGAGCGTGTTGTCGGGTGTGAACTCGTGCCCGTGACGGCAGGTAGTCCTAGCCGCTGCTCGCTGCCGGTTCCGCGCCGGAGTCAGGCCGCGTCGGGTGTTCTCCGACTGCGTGACTGCCTCTAGGTGGTCAGGATTGCAGCACGACCGATTGCGGCACAGGTGGTCGATCTGCCAACGATCGGGTATGGGGCCAACGAGATTCTCATAGGTCCATCGGTGTGCGCGGACATTACGGCGTCCATCCCAGAAGCTGCCGTAGCCGCCGCCATTCAGACTGCCAATCCAGGTCCAACAGCCGCCTTGGGTGATGAGTACCTTGGCGAAGAACCGCGCTCGCTCCTCGCACGCCTCCCGTGACTCGGGGCCGCTCATCGCTGGGCCTTTGCGATCTTCGCTCGGACCTCGGCAACCTCGTCGGATGTGAGTGCCACGTCTGGGATGTAGCCGCGTATCCTCTCGGCGGCGTTCTCGATGATCGAGGAGTAGAGCGCGACCCGGAAGCCGTCGCCCTTTCCCTCGGACCGCTCTTTGACCGCTCGATCGATGATGTTGTTCAGGTCGTACTGGGCGTCGAACCACTCACCCCAGGGTGTCTGCTCGCTCATTCGTTCTCTCCGTTCAGTCGTCGCTCTCCAGCCACCACCGTGCCTCGGATTCTGCGCTGCCTGTCCCTGCTCCATCGGCGCTGGCAGATGCGGCACTTTCTGCCCCCACCAGCCGCGGGTAGGTAGGTGTTTTCTTCGGTGAACTCGTGCCCCTGTGGGCAGGCAGTTCTCTCGGCAGCACGAGCCTTGTTGAACTCGGCAATAACCCCGCGTCGGCAGTTCTCACGGCCTGTGACCGGCTCCAAGTGGGCGGGGTTAACACAGTTCCTAACGCGGCACAGGTGGTCGAGCTGGAGGCCGTCCGGGATGGGACCGACCAGTTGTTCATATGACCATCGGTGCGCGCCGACGCTCCGGCCCTCGATCGAGATCCGCCCATAGCCATTGGTGAGTGCGCTGGTCCAAAGCCAGCAGGCATCTGGTCCATCGCCCTTGGATATGTGGGACCAGAATCGCTCACTCACCGTCCTCACGACGCACCACCTCCCCGTAGGTCAGCAGCCACAGCAGCAAGGACGTCCCTAGCGGCCTCCATGTGCGCCGTGTGTCCACCACCGGAGTCGCAGCACTGGATGTGCTGGCAGGAGTTGGCGAGGCTCTTAGCAACCGCCTCAACCATCTCGTCGGACTCGATGCGTTCCAGCAGGGCGGCGAGGATCTTGTCCCGCAACTGGTCGCGGGCGTACTGCTCGGATAGGTCGCCACGCACAACGGCGTACTCGTGGATCAGGTGCTCGATCCGTTCGCTGCTCATGCTTCCTCGCTTGCTGCGTAGGGGTTGGTCGGTTGCGTCTCGGCTGCGATGTCAGTGCGCCGACCGGCAGACACCCCCTGCTCCCACGCCTCCCTCTGTCCCTGCGCCACACGCTGGGCGAGCAGGTCGGTGAGCAGGCTGGCGATCCGCTTGCACTCGAAGCACTCCGACAGGTCGCGTCGAACCTCGGCTTCCCTGGCTGTCGAGTGGCCCGTGTTCCAGTCGTCGTGGAACTCGTGAGCCAGCGCCTTCGCCAGCGCCTCGACTGCCGGGTCAGGAGTGGCCGGAGCTGGGGCGGTCACCGTGTCACGACCCACACCGCGGCCAGCATCAGGAGCGCGCCGACGAGTAGGCCGGTGAAGGGTGAGCGGGTCACGACGCACCGCCCTGCAACTTGGCTACCTCAGCCTCGATCTCGGCCTTGCGCTCGTTGGTGGTGTCCTTGGTCTTCCACTCTTGGCGTAGGTCGGCGATCGCGCGCTCAGTCTCGGGGTCAAGTGAGACTCCCGCCCCGAGCTTGGACGGTGGGCTCGACTGCTGTGCTTGAGCAGGAGCCGCCTCGGGGCGGGAGATTGTGGGAAGCGGCTCGACGGTGTGCATCTTTCGCTTGCCGCGCGTCTCGGTCAGGTTGGCGCTCACTGGCTTGTCGATGTGCGAGAGGCGCGACACCCGAATCCCCCCGACTTTTTCGCGGCCGAAGGTGATGTCAGGGTCGCCGTACAGTTCGGCGCTTCGTCCTCGCCAGACGGTGGCGTCGTCACCCCAGGCCGCAACCATCAGCTTGAGAACCGTGGGCGGCGGTCGCCAGAAGCGGGAGTCGCCCTCGATCAACAGGTCGTACTGCTGCTCCTTGGTGCCGGTCTTAACGTCGGCGATGGTGACGATGCGCGTCACCCCACCGAGGAAGTCCTCGTAGTTCAGTTGATCTGTCTTCTTCTCGATGGTGACCTTCATGCGAGTTTCAGCTCCACTAGATTGAAGTCGATGCGCTCTGTCTGGGGCAGGCCGTGGACCCGCTCTTGGTAGTCGGCGATGACACGCGAGGCGGTGTTCTCGAACAGCAGGCACGCGGCCTCGATGGCGTCGGACCAGTCGCGGTCCGGGGTGACCCGCTTGACGTACAGGGGCATCCCGCCGACGTAGGAAACGAAGTCGACCCACTTGCGGCCCGAGACGAGCAGCCCCGCTTGGAGTTGGGCCATGTGGTGCGCCGGAACCTCGTCGGCCAGGATCGTGCGGAGGTGCGTCTTGGCTCTCGGTGCCTTGACCTCAATGAGCCCGTCGTCGCCGACCAGGCCATCGGGTGAGTAGCCGAGTTGCCAGCCGTCCTCTGTTCGGCACATGAACCCGACCTCGGTGGCCGGCGAGTGGTGCTGGCTGTAGATGTCGCGGGCGTAGGGCTCAGCTTCTACGCCTCGCCACATGTCGCTGTTCATGGGGGTGTCCTCGGTCCAGCCGGTGATGCGCTCGGCGATGAGGGTTTCCGTCAACCCGCGGGAGGTCTCGTTGTCGGCGACCGAGAAGACCGGAGCCCTGCCTGCTGCGTGTTCGCTGCGAGCGGGGTGGAAGGTCTTGATCGCGGTCGGTTCCTTGCGCGCCTTGGAGATGCATGGGTTCTCGGGCCGGGCCTCGCACATCGGGCAGGCGACGGAGATCGCGTCAGGCGGTCCGTAGGTGACGAGCTTGCCCACGACGGAGGCGGTGACCAGCCCTCTGCGTTGGTCGCGCCATTCCTCGGAGCGCTGTTCGATCTCGGGGTAGATGTGCAGACTCACTGTTCCCACCACTCCCTAGCCCTCTGTGCGTCTACCTCGGCGCGCACCTTCTCCATCGCTCGCTGCTCAGCCACTGCCGCGTCGAGTACGTGTCCGAGGCAGCGGTCTGGGTCGGGGCTGGTGCAGA
>DASYEE010000089.1:0-5299 GCA_036499165.1 Galbitalea sp.
GCGATGATCGACGTTGTCGTGCTGATCTTCGCCGGCTCGCAGATTCTCGCCTGAAGCGGGTGGCCGACGGACACAGCAGGATCCCGTTGCAGGTGGTGCTATGCCGCAGCGCCACCGAAGTCGTGAATGCCAAGGAATCTGTCTGCGGGTTCGCTGATGTAGCTACGACCGCTCGCCAGAGACCATTCGATGTCGCCATTGGGCAGGTGTTTGAGCGTCACACCGGTGTGGTGCTTCTCGTCATGATGCATCGGGCATAAATGAGCCAAATTGTCGTGCGCCGTTTGGCCACCGTGTTGCCATTCCTGGGTGTGGTCAATATCGCATCGGGTGGCGGCGCGGTTACAACCGGGCTTGCGGCAGGTGCCGTCGCGGCGCTGAAGGAACGCGCGAAGCGGCGCGGGCACCTTGTACCGGTCGCGACCCACCGACAGGGTCACCCCGGTCTCCGGGTGGGTGAGCACCCGCAACCAGGACTTCGCGGCGCCCGCCAGCTCTTTCGCGGTGTCGATGTCGATCGGGCCATAGCCCTCGAGGATCGGAAGATCGGGCTCGCCCGTCTTGCTCGTGTGCCCGAGCATCGCCAGCACCGGAACCGTGACCACGACGGAGGGGCGGATGCCGAACTCGGGTCGATCTCCGACGGCCCCATCCAATAGCAGGTCGGCCATCACATCGGCACGCAACTGGGTGAGGGTGCGATCCTCGTTCGGGCCCTGCAGGTCGCGGGCGATCCCGTCAGCCCGATTGTGGGCGGCGAGCGCCACCGTCGCCGAGTGATAGAGATGAGTCCAGCCCATGCCGTCGCGGCCGGGCTCGAACCAGGTCTCCCGGTCAGCCAATGACTTCACATGCCGCTCTCGGATGGTTCGGGCGTCCATCCGCTCCCGCACCTTACGTGCCCTCTGATCGAACTTCGACACCGTCAACGTGGACGCAGACGCCACCACCGCCTGTTCGAACGCGGCATGCAACTCCTCGGGAAGCGAGAGGGCGTGGGCGACCACCGACTTCGCGTGCCGGAAACTGAGATCCCCGGACGACAGCCCCGCCATCGTCAACGGCAGCCGCTCCATTAACATGACTGACTCTTCAATCAGCGTCTCGGCCGACCGTTCCGGGATTCGCAACGCCGCCGCAACCTCCGACACTGCGGTGCGTCGCGCAGTCGCCGCCTGCGACCACGACCGCATGCCCGGCGACGTCGACACAGGAACATTCGCGTCCGCGAAACGACGGAGCTGGTAGACCTGCTGCACCTTCCACGCCTGCGCCCGCGCGCTGATCCGTTCCGTCTCAACGAGCCCATCCACCAGCGACCCGAGAGCGTTGCTCACCTGCTCGACGCAGGATGGCTCCTCGATCTCAAGCAGGTCTTCGGTGGACATACATTCATCCCATCAGCCACCACCGACATTCCGTTAAAG
Source organism: Galbitalea sp. (assembly GCA_036499165.1). GTDB lineage: Bacteria > Actinomycetota > Actinomycetes > Actinomycetales > Microbacteriaceae > Galbitalea. Next base: position 1,428 of record DASYEE010000089.1, read on the forward strand.
CAGATCAGCCCCCTAATTTATGGTGGAGAACCCGAACGGCAACTCGACTGTGAAGAAGAAGACGAGGTGGCGGTACTTTCGATCCTGTCGTTGCGAGAGTATCTATAAAGAAACTTTCCTGATACATTCCTTTCCACCGATCCGAACAGGAGCACGATGTCAACGACGACGACCACGCCGGGTACTCCCGGCTGGCTGCGCGCGCGCAACGATCGGGTGGCGCTTGCGCTGCTCCTCGAGCATGGGCCCCTTACCCGAAACCGCATCGGTGAGCTGTCTGGCCTCTCCAAGCCAACCGCCGCCCAGATGGTGGCCCGGCTCGAGAACGCCGGACTGATCTCGGTCGTCGGCGAAGCATCCAACGGGCGCGGCCCGAATGCCGCCCTCTACGGAGTGCGCGACGACCGGATGCGCGGCGTCGCCATCGACATCAGCGCGAGTGTCACTACCTCGACCATCGTCGATGCCAGCGGAGCGCCGCACCCCACGGTGCAACTCACCCTTTCCGGCGCAGACAGGTCACCCGAGGCCGACGTTCGCGGTGCTCTCGAAGCGGCGGCAGCAGCCGCGGGAGTCGATCCGGCCTCGGTCCGCATCGTGTGCGTCGGGGTTCAGGCTGCGACCTCCGACTCGGGCGAGCGACTCTCGTTCACCGATACACTCCCCGGCTGGCCCGAGGATGGCGCCCGGGCGCGCATCGAGGCTGCGCTCGGCATCGACGTGCTGATCGACAACGACGTGAACCTCGCTGCGATCGCCGAGCGAGCGGTCGGCGCGACTCGGGATGCCGCGAGCTTCGCCCTTCTCTGGATCGGCGACGGACTCGGCGTGTCTGTCGACCTCGGCGGAGCCGTCCACCGAGGCGCATCCGGTGGGGCCGGTGAAATCGGCTACCTGTCTGTCCCCCGCGAAGCGGCGTCGCTTGCACCCGACGCCGGCGATCTGACCGACCTGATTGGTGGCGATGCCGTCGCTGGCATCCTTCGGTCGCACGGGGCCAACGGTGACACGCTTCCCGAACTCCTTGCGCAGCTCTCTACCAACACTGCAGCGCTTGCCGAACTCGCCCCGCGAGTAGCGCTCGGTGTGCTGCCGGTCGTCGCCGTACTGGATCCAGACGTCGTCGTGCTCGGTGGACCGACCGGCACCGCCGGCGGGGCAGCGCTGGCCGCGCTCGTCGAAGAACAGGTCGTCACACTGTCGCGTTGGCGACCGGCGGTCGTCACGACAGGGGTGCCCGAGCATCCAGTGCTCGCCGGGGCGCGTGAGCTGCTCCTCGGCGAGATCCGGGCTCGACTGCACCGCGACGTCAATTCGCTCGCCTCGTAGCCACTCGCCAGAAGCCCTTACCCCACACACAGCAAAAAACCACATAACACAAGAGCAACACCGAGAGAGGACCTACACCGTGACACGCACTCCCCCCATCCGGCGACTGGCGCGCGTGCGCCGCCAGATCGTTGCCATCACCGCCGTGGCCGCCGCGACGGCGCTGGTTCTGACCGGCTGCTCCTCAAGCGCAAGCACCGGCATCGACAAGGTTGCGCCGACCAAGCTCAGCGGCACAGTCTCGCTCTGGCACTTCTTCACGGATCGTGAAGCGAAGGTCATCCAGAGCGTGGTCAACGATTTCGAGAAGCTGCATCCCGACGTCAAGGTCGTCGTGCATGCCGGTCAGGACGACACGAAGCTCCAGCAGGCGATCTCCGCCGGAAACAACGTTGACGTCGGCCTTTCGTACTCGACCGACATCGTGGGCGCCTTCTGCAGCAGCGGGGCTTTCCGTGACCTGACGCCATACATCAAGCGCGACAAGGTCGACGTCAGCGACCTGACACCGGTCACCAAGAGCTACACCGAGTACAACGGCAAGCGCTGCGCGATGCCCGCGCTGTCGGATGACTACGCGCTGTACTACAACACCGCGATGCTGGCCTCAGCCGGCATCAGCAGCCCGCCGAAGACCCTGAGCGAGTTGGAAACGGATGCCCTCAAGCTGACCACCTATAACCCGGACGGCTCGATCAAGACCCTGGGTTTTGATCCCGTCATCGGCTTCTACGAGAACGCTGCGGCACACTACGCGCCTTCGGCGGGTGCCAAGTGGCTTGACGAAAACCAGAAGTCGCTCATTGGAACAGACCCGGGCTGGCCGGAGCTGATCGCCTGGCAGACGGCCTTCGTCCAGAAGATCGGCTACGCGAAGCTCAAGGCCTTCAACGCCGCAGCCGGTCAGGAATTCTCGGCGAGCAATGCCTTCCAGAAGGGTAAGATCGCGATGAATATGGACGGCGAATGGCGCACCGCGTTCATCGCCGACCAGGCGCCCAAGCTGAAGTACGCGACGGCTCCGTTCCCAACCGCGGATGACCACACCGACCTGTACGGCGGCGGATACATCACGGGCAACATCGCCGGGATCGCGAAGGGTTCGAAGAACCCCGAGGTCGCCTGGGCGCTGTTGAAATACCTGACGACCAACACGGCCGCGGTGGTGAAGATGGCAAACGGACTCAAGAACGTTCCTCACCTGACCTCCGCACTCGCCTCATCCGACCTCCAGGTCGACGCGCAGTACAAGACATTCATCGATGTCGCGGGCAATCCGAGCTCGCTCACCACGCCGCCGAGCCCCGTGGGCGCCGGCTACCAGACCACGTTCGAGCAGTGGTGGGAAAAGTACCAGGAGACGGGCACGGGAAGCATCGCCGACGGACTCAAGAGCGTCGACAAGCAGATCAACGACGCAGAGGCGCTGGCCGCTCCGTGACCGTTGCCACACGAAGCTCTGGGCGGGTCACCATTCCGGTGGCCCGCCCAGGGCAGGCTCTCGCTCGTCGGCGCAGACTGACTGTGCTTTTCGGGATGCTGGCGCCGGCCCTTCTCGGCCTCGCGATCTTCTTCGTGTACCCGTTGCTGGCCTCCGTCTACTACAGCTTTACGAGCTACAACCTCTTGTCGGATCCGGTCTGGATCGGGCTACGCAACTATCAGTACCTGTTCACTCAGGATCCGAATGTCGCCACCGCCGCCTTCAACACCGCCTGGTTCGTGGTCATCATGGTCCCGGTCAAGCTTGCGTTTGCGTTCGCGATCGCCGGACTCCTGGCGCGCGCCCGTCGATCGAACGGCGTCTGGCGAACGCTGTACTACCTGCCGGCGCTCGTACCTCCGGTCGCATCGGTCGTGGCATTCGTGTTCCTTTTCAACCCCGGAACGGGACCGGTCAACCTGGTTCTCGGCTGGCTTGGTGTCCATCCCGGTCCGCTCTGGTTCAACGACCCCAATCTGGCTAAACCTTCGCTGCTCATCCTCACGGTCTGGGTCATGGGAGACGTCATGATCATCTTCCTGGCCGGGCTCCTGGATGTTCCGCGGGAGTTGTACGAGGCGTCGTCCCTTGACGGGGCGAACGGTCTTCAGAAGCTGCGCTACGTCACGCTGCCCGCGATGGTTCCCGTGCTCGTCTTCTCCCTGGTCACTGGGGTGATCGCGGCGCTGCAGTACTTCACCGAGGCATCCGTCGCGTCTGCGACTGCTGCAGGCCAGGCCACCGTGGGTGGAGGCGCCGCGCTCGTCGCCGGATATCCAGACCAGTCGCTGCTCACCTACACGCAGTGGCTGTACGAACGCGGGTTCAGCGACTTCCAACTCGGGTACGCATCCGCACTGGCGGTGCTGCTCTTCGTGGTCGCGTCCCTCTGCCTCATCTTCCTGCTTCGAAAGGTCAAAGCCTTCATGCCCGAGGAGTCATCCCTGTGACCGCCATCTCGACCCGAACGACCGCGATCGCGACCCCAACCGTGCTGGTCCAGCGACCGCGACGCGCGCAGAAGCCGCTCGCGTGGATCGGTGAGCACATCGTGCTCGTC